>NZ_JBFUBU010000032.1:0-62580 GCF_056405595.1 Polaromonas sp. P1_G1 | reverse complement strand
CGGCGAAGGCAAGGTGGACGCGATTTACCCGTCCATCAGCATCGTGGCGGAAAACCCGGTGGCGGTGGTCGAGCGCACCGTGGCCAAGAAAGGCACGGCCGAACTCGCCAAGGCCTACCTGAGCTACCTTTATTCGGAAGAAGGCCAGGAAATCGCCGCGCGCCACGCGCTGCGCCCGCGTTCGCAGGCCGTGCTGAAAAAATACGCCAGCACCTTCAAGCCGCTGCAGCTCTTCACGGTGCAGGAGGTGTTCGGCAGCCTCGGTGAAGCGCAAAAAGTGCACTTCAACGACGGCGGGCAGTTCGACAAGCTGTACACCGTCAAATAAGCCCGCGCCATGACCGCCTTATCTTCTGTGGCGCCGCCTTCCGCGGTGGTGCCGGGTGTTCCTGCGGGCAGCAAAAGAGCCGCCAGGCGTGTGCTGCCCGGTTTCCGGCTGACGCTGGGCTACACGGTGCTGTACCTGAGCCTGATCGTGCTGATCCCGATCTCGGCGCTGTTCTTCAAGACCTTCACGCTGAGCTGGGAGCAGTTCGTCACCGCCGTGACCTCGCCGCGCGTGCTGGCGTCTTACCGGCTCACCTTCGGAGCCTCGCTGATCGCGGCGCTGGTCAACCTCGTCTTCGGCTTGCTATTGGCCTGGGTGCTGGTGCGCTACAAGTTTCCGGGAAAAAAAATTGTCGATGCGCTGGTCGACCTGCCGTTCGCGCTGCCCACGGCCGTGGCCGGCATTTCGCTGACGGCCTTGCTGGCCGGCAACGGCTGGATAGGCCAGTACCTGGAGCCCATGGGCATCAAGCTGGCCTTCACGCCGGCAGGCGTGGTGATCGCGCTGATCTTCATCGGCCTGCCGTTTGTGGTGCGCACGGTGCAGCCGGTGCTCGAAGATGCCGAGAAAGAGCTTGAAGAAGCCGCGACCTCGCTGGGCGCCACGCGCCTGCAGATCTTCACCAAGGTCATCCTGCCGCACATCACGCCGGCCTTGCTGACCGGTTTTGCCATGGCGTTTGCGCGCGCGATCGGCGAATACGGCTCGGTCATCTTCATCGCCGGCAACATGCCCATGATCTCTGAAATCACGCCGCTCATCATCATCGGCAAGCTGGAGCAGTACGACTATGCCGGCGCCACCGCCGTAGCCGTGGTGATGCTGCTGGTGTCCTTTGTGCTGCTGCTGGTCATCAACGGGCTTCAGGCCTGGCAGCGGCGCAATGCGGGAGCCCCTGCATGAGTGCAGCATCTCCTATCAATCGCCGTGTCCGCGCCGGCACCACCGAAGCTCCCTGGGTGCGCTACACGCTGGTCACGGTAGCACTGCTCTTTGTGCTGCTGTTCCTGGTATTGCCGCTGGCGGCTGTGTTCACCGAGGCCTTGCGCAAGGGCTTTGGCGCCTACCTTGCCGCGCTGCGCGAACCCGACGCCTGGTCGGCCATCAAGCTGACCCTGATTGCCGCCGTGATCGCCGTGCCGCTGAACCTGGTTTTCGGTGTGGCTGCGGCCTGGGCGATCGCCAAGTACGAGTTCCGCGGCAAATCGGTCTTGACGACGCTGGTGGACCTGCCGTTTTCGGTCTCGCCCGTGGTGGCCGGCCTGATCTATGTGCTGATCTTCGGCGCGCAGGGCTGGTTCGGCCCCTGGCTGCTGGCGCACGACATCAAGATCATCTTTGCCGTGCCCGGCATTGTGCTGGCCACCGTGTTCGTGACCTTTCCTTTCATCGCGCGCGAACTGATCCCGCTGATGCAGGCGCAGGGCAACGACGAAGAGCAGGCTGCCATCGTGCTGGGCGCGACCGGCTGGCAGACTTTCTGGCACGTCACGCTGCCCAACATCAAGTGGGGCCTGATCTACGGCGTGATCCTGTGCAATGCGCGGGCCATGGGCGAGTTCGGTGCGGTGTCGGTGGTCTCGGGCCACATCCGCGGGCAGACCAACACGTTGCCGCTGCACGTCGAAATCCTCTACAACGAATACCAGTCGGTGGCTGCCTTCGCTGTGGCCTCGCTGCTGGCCATCCTGGCGCTGGTCACGCTGGCCATCAAGTCGGTGGCCGAATGGCGCCACGAGGCCGAGATGAAAGCCGCGGCGGATTTGCCGCCTGAACGCCCGCAGGCCATCGCAGGCGCCGCCGCCCGCTAAAGGAACACACCATGAGCATCGAAATCCGCAACGTCAGCAAACATTTTGGCGACTTCCAGGCGCTCGGCGACGTGAGCCTGGACATTCAATCAGGCGAGCTGGTCGCCTTGCTGGGCCCCTCGGGCTGCGGCAAGACCACCTTGCTGCGCATCATCGCCGGGCTGGAGAACGCCGACCGCGGCAGCATCCTGTTCAGTGGGGAAGACACCACCGACGTGCATGTGCGCGAGCGCCAGGTCGGTTTTGTGTTCCAGCACTATGCGCTGTTTCGCCACATGACTGTGTTCGAGAACGTGGCTTTCGGCCTGCGCGTCAAGCCGCGCAGCCTCAGGCCCAGCGAGGCGCAGATCAAGGAAAAAGTGCATTCGCTGCTGAACCTGGTGCAGCTTGACTGGCTTGCCGACCGCTTTCCCTCGCAGCTGTCGGGCGGCCAGCGCCAGCGCATCGCCCTGGCGCGCGCGCTGGCGGTGGAGCCCAAGGTTCTGCTGCTCGACGAACCCTTCGGCGCGCTGGACGCCAAGGTGCGCAAAGAGTTGCGCCGCTGGTTGCGCCGCCTGCACGACGACCTGCACGTCACCAGCATTTTTGTGACSCACGACCAGGARGAAGCSCTGGAGGTGGCCGAYCGCGTGGTGTTGATGAATGCCGGCAAGGTCGAGCAGATAGGCTCGCCGCAGGAGGTATGGGACCATCCGGCCAGCCCCTTTGTCTACGGCTTCCTGGGCGACGTCAACCTGTTCCACGGCCGCGCCCATGAGGGTGAGGTGCAGCTCGAAGGCCTGCGCCTCAACTCCCCCGAGCATGCCGGCGCGCAGGACGCCAAGGCCTTTGCCTATGTGCGCCCGCACGACCTGGAGGTGCAGCGTTATGCGCCCGGCGCCGAAGGCATCGTCGCCCACCTGGAGCGCGCCATCGTCATCGGCCCCATCGCGCGGCTGGAGCTGATCCCCGCCGAAGGCTACGAACAAAAAGGCAATGTCCCGGGCGACGCCATCATCGAAGCCCAGATGCCCTCGCAGCAGTTCAAGGACATGGGCTTGCGCGAAGGCGACATGCTGGTGGTGACGCCGCGCAAGGCGAGGGTGTTTGTCGAGGGGTAATTGCGGGTGCGTGCAGGCAGCTGGTGATGCAGATCGAATCTTGCCCGACTTCAACCAATATGCTGCTGCAAACCTTCGACCAATGCGTCGAAGCTTACACGGCAACGCGGGCTGTGGCGCAGGTCTTCGTGCATGGTCAGCCAGGTTTCGAGCTTGAAGGACAACTCGCCAGGCAGAACCCGCACCAGGGCGGGGTCACGCGCCGCCAGCGCTGACTGGCACACGCCAATGCCGGCGCCGGCACGTATCAGTGCCAGTTGCGCGAGGTCGCTGTCGGTACGTGTGGCAAACGCCGTCCGTTTCCATGAGGGAAAGGCTTTGCGCGCCGAACGCAGGAAGGGTGTCTCTTCGTCAAACCCAATCAGCGCATGCTGGGCCAGGTCCGTTGATGACTGCGGCGTGCCGCGCGCGGCCAGGTAATCGCGGCGTGCGTAGAGACCCAGCTCCACTTCGCCCACGCGGCGAGCGATCAACAGGTCCTGCTTGGGCTGGGTCATTCGCACGGCAATGTCGGCTTCGCGTTGCAGCAGGTCCTGCACGCGGTTGGTCAGCACCAGTTCAATAGTCAAGTCCGGGTGCGCGCGCTGCAGTTGCGCAACGATGGGCGGAAGCACTTCAACACCGATGACTTCGCTCGCCGTGACCCGCACCGTGCCGCGCACACCGTCACCCTGGCTCTCGGCGGCGCGGCGCAAGGCGGCTGCGGCGCTGGCCATTTCCTCGGCGAAGGGCTGCAGTCCGAGCGCGGCTTCGGTCGGCGCAAAACCGGTTTGTGAGCGCGTGAACAGCGCCAGGCCGAGCGACTTTTCGAGTGAGGCGACATGGCGCCCGACCGTAGGCTGCGCCACCCCCAAAGACCGTGCCGCACCTGAGAGCGAACCCTCGCGCAGCACCCCTAAAAATGAACGGTAAAGCTCCCAGCCAGCATCTTCTTCCATACAAAAATGTATAGCTGATACCCGGCTTTAGTCAATTCCATTTTGATGCCCCGGGACCCAGAATTTCCCCATAGCAACTTTTTTGGGGAATGGCATGAGCAGCAAACAAGACAAATCAAGCACAGCACTGGTGCTGGGCGCAACCGGTGGCATCGGCGGTGAAGTCGCACGGCAACTGCAGGCGGCAGGCTGGCAGGTTCGCGCGCTTCGCCGTGGCGAGCCGCGGCCGGGCGAGCAACGCGGCGGCATCACCTGGCTGCGTGGCGATGCGATGAATCCCGGTGATGTCATGGCTGCGGCACAAGGCTGCGGCGTGATAGTCCACGCGGTCAATCCGCCCGGCTATCGTCGCTGGGGCGAGCTGGTGCTGCCCATGCTGGACAACACGATTGCGGCCGCCCGGGCGCAGGGCGCAACCGTCGTGCTGCCTGGCACGGTCTACAACTACGGGCCGGACGCATTTCCCAGCCTCCGGGAGGATTCACCGCAGCACCCGCAAACTGCCAAAGGTGCGATTCGCGTGCAGCTTGAGCAGCGGCTCAAGGACGCGACCAGCGGCAGTGGCCAGGGCTGCTGCCGGGTGATCATCTTGCGCGCGGGGGATTTTTTCGGGCCGGGTGCCGGCAACAGCTGGTTCTCGCAAGGCCTGGTTCGGCCCGGCGCACCGGTGCGCAGTGTGAAGCTCCCTGGCAAGCCTGGTGTCGGTCACCAATGGGCCTATTTGCCGGATGTGGCGCGTACCATGGTCGCCTTGCTGGCACGGCGTGACGTTCTGCCTGCATTTGCAACGTTCCATATGAACGGCCAGTGGGACGCCGATGGCCGCCAACTGGTTGAGGCGATCTGCCGTGTCGTCGCACGGCGCGGTGGCCCTCAGCCGTCCATAAAATCCTTTCCCTGGTGGGCGGTGACGCTGGCAGCGCCCTTTGTTGAGACCCTGCGCGAGCTGCGTCGGATGCGCTACCTCTGGAACACGCCGGTCCGCATGGACAACGCCTCCCTGGTGGCGGCGCTCGGTGCGGAGCCGCACACGCCGCTAGATATTGCGGTGGAGGAAACGCTGCAAGGGCTGGGCTGCTTTGGTGCGCCTGGCGGGGATTTCAACCAGGGTAGTGCGCGCCGTGGCTGATGCAAGCCAAGCTCAGCCTTTTGATGTCGTCAAACGCTTTCGGTCAGGCGAGGTCGACTTGGGGGCGCCCGGCTACTGGCTCGTGCCAAACCTCAGTGCCGACCTGGCGCGCGCCCGTTCGGCTTCCACTTCCCGGTTACGCGGCTCGGCGTTGGTGACCAGCGAGCGGATCAGAACCCGCGCCGAGGCCGCAACTTCTTCCACCGCGCGTTCAAACGCGGCCTCATTGGCCTTGGACGGGACGTTGAACCCGCTGAGCTTGCGGACAAACTGCAGCGAAGCGTCACGGATTTCCAGCTCCGTGGCCGGCGGTTCAAAGTTGAACAAGGTCTTGATGTTGCGGCACATGGCGGGTTCGTTTCCTATTGCTGTTCCTATGGCTGTTCGGCCGGCTTGATGACCACGGATTCGGCCGAAGCGACGAAGGGCCCATGGTAAACCGCCTCGATGTTGTTGCCGTCCGGATCCAGCACAAAGGCCGCATAGTAGCCTGGGTGGTATTTGCGTTCGCCCGGCGCGCCGTTGTCGGTGCCACCCGCGGCAAGCGCCGCTTCGTAAAAGGCTTTGACCTCCGCATGGTCCTTGGCCCGGAAGGCCAGGTGAACATGCGAGGTGGGGCCGTCGGCCTTGTCCATCCATAGTTCGTCGGCCGAGAAATGGTCATCGGCTTCCTGGATGGCGCTTTCCTTGTTCAGTGACTTGAGTACGGCGCGGTAAAAGCGCTTGCTGGCCGGCAGGTCGTGGGCGCGCAGGTGGACATGGTCTATGAGTCGTCCGCGGTGTATTTCCATCATGGGTCCTTCGGGTTTTGTCTGGCTTGGCTGCTGCGTTCAGCGGATCACGCCGGGCATCAGGGCCTCGGCGATCGCGATGTGGTTGCCGTCGGGGTCGGTGATCATCACCGTGCGGACCTTGTCGCTGGAGCTTTTCTGGCTGGTGTCTATGCCCAGTTTTTCCAGGTGTTCGATTTCCGGTTCCAGGTCGTTGACAGCCAGGGTCAGCGAGCCTTCGCCGGCGCGCTCGGGCAGTTCATAGACCTGCAGGCCGCCGCCGCGCTGGAACTGCCATTCGCCGACTTCGGGCATGGGGCGGCTGGCTTTGGCGTCCAGCAGTTTTTCGTACCAGGGCAGGGACGTGGCCAGGTTGCGGACGGCGACGCTGGCAAGGGCGTTTTGCACCATCATGATGGATCTCCGGGAGTTTGCGGTCCTGAAAATCTACGCCCGCCGGGGCGCCCCTGCTGTAGGACAAGTGCTGGCAAATGATGCTGAAGAGGCGGCGAAGATTTTGCCCCGCATGGATGCTGCAAGGGAACTTATCGCCCACCGAACGCCCGAACCCCTGGACCATTCATAATCCACCCAGAAAAAAAGAGGGATCTCCTGATGTTTTTGACCTATTTCGACGCCATGCCGCGCCGCCTGCTGGCGCTGGTCGCCGCGGCCTGTGTGGCCATGCTGGCTTTTGGCCTTTACCTGCAGCACGTCGTCGGGCTGGAGCCTTGCCCCATGTGCATCGTGCAGCGTTACGCGCTGGTGCTGGTGGCGGTGGTGGCGGGCGTGACCGCCATCGCCAAAAGCCGCGGCTTCCTGGTAGCCGGTTCGGGCCTGATGGTGCTGTTGGCCGGTTTCGGCGCATTTGTCGCGGCGCGCCAGAGCTTTCTGCAGTGGTACCCGCCGGAGATCGCCTCTTGCGGCCGCGATTTTTACGGAATGATCGAGACCTTCCCGCTCAAGCGCGCCATTCCCATGATCTTCAAGGGCAGCGGCGACTGCACCAAGATCGACTGGACCTTTCTGGGCGGCTCGATCGCCAACTGGTCCTTTGTCTGCTTTGTGGTGATTGCTCTTGTAGGGCTGTTGCTGGTGGCCCGCCTGGCGCGCAAGCGCTGAGCCCTGCCGCTTGCTGAAACCAGCGCATGCGCAGGGCGCCCAGGCCCCTGCGGGCCCGGGCGCCTTGTTCAGACTTCGGCCACGCTGATGGTGTTGAGGTTCACCGTCACATTGAGCGTGTGGTCGCCGGGGTAGTCGGGGCGCACCTCCAGTGTGATGGAGATGCTCGGCGGTTGGGTCGTCTTGAAAACAGTCAGGGGCTGGAATCCCGCCGGGACCTGCTGGACGGTGCCGTAGGCCAGGCCGTTTTGCCCCCATCGCCGCGGCCCCACGGTCACCGCCGTGGCATTTTCCTGGTCTGTTCCACCCACAATGTATACGCGTATGCCGGCCATATTTTTTCCTTAGGTGTTGGTAAAAAGTTGCCCTCATGTTGCCCAGGAGGGTGTGGCCAATTTACGGTCGCGGTATCGGAAAAACCATTACGGGGGATTACACCCCGCTCTGGGAAACGGTCATGTCGTTCTGGTTGACCAGCACGTTCAAAGTGAAGTCGCCGTGGGCGGGTACTTCCACGGCGATTGATAGCTCCCTGGGGGCCGTCGTCTTGTAGATCGTCAGGGTGGTGCCGCCGGCGTTGACTTGCTGGGCCTGGCCAAACTGCGCCGTGCCGTTTTGCCCCCACCGCTTGTCGGCCAATGTGGCCGCCGTCACGTTTTCCTTGTCCGAGCCGCCCGTAATGTTCACGGTTACGTTGGTCATATGTCCTCCTTCAAGGGTTGTCAAAAAAGCCTCCAACTGCCAGCAGTCAAAGGAGGCGCCAATGTACGGTTGCGGCATGGTGAAAGCCATTACAGGGCATTACGGTGGCATTTGCAGGTGATTTGCGGCGTGCGTTGCGCGCCTTGAGAGGCCGCGAGATGGCTGAGTCAGGCGATGGTCAGCCCGCCGTCCAGGATGAACTCGCTGCCGACGGCATAGGTCGATTCATCGGAGGCCAGGAACACCACGGCCTTGGCGATCTCCACCGGTGAGCCGAAGCGGTGCAGCGGGATCACGGCCGTCAAGCCGTCCTTCATCTGCTGCAGCGCGTCGGCCGGCAGGCCCAGCTTGCCGTAGATCGGTGTCGTCACGGTGCCCGGGCTGACGGTGTTGAGCCGTATGCCCCTGGCGACCAGTTCGCCGGACAGCGTTTTGGCCAGCGAGACCAAGCCGGCCTTGGTCGCCGAGTAGACGCTGGAGGCCGGCATGCCCAGGTGCGCATTCACCGAGCCGTTGAGGATGACGGAGGCCGGGTTCGCAAAAGTGCCCAGCAAGGCCTGCAGCAAAAAGAAGGGCCCTTTGAAGTTGACGGCCATGGAGCGGTCAAACGCCGCCTCGTCCCAGGCTTCAAGCGGCATGAAAATGCCGATGCCCGCGTTGATGAAGGCCACGTCGAGCTGCCCGAACGCGTCGCGCACCTCCTGGGCCAGCTTGACCTGTGCCTGAAGATCGCCCGCGTCGGTTTTGGAGAAGAGGGCGTCGCCACCGAGCTGCCGGCGTGCCTCAGCCAATGATTCGTCGCTGGAACCGGTCACCATGACGCGGGCGCCTTCGGCCAGAAACTGCCTGGCCGTCTCAAGGCCTATGCCCGAGGTTCCGCCTGTCACCAGCGCGCGTTTGTTGTGCAATCTGTTCATCAAAAATTTCCTGGAATGTGAGGTAGCAAGTACCGGTATTCCAAGAGTAGGTCTGGCGGGTGTTCGGCGCTCGCCGGTTCCGGACATACGTTTGTGGTCCGCCGGCGCTAGCCAGACGTTCACGAAAGAGGGGATATCTGGCGCTTACCCGAACCACTCGGCCAGCTTCTTTTGGGTTTCTTCCCGGACCGTGTCATCGATGTGCAGGCCCACCATCCCGAACGCGGCGGCCAGTACGCCCAGGTCATCGACGTAGCCGACAACCGGCGTGATGTCGGGAATGGCATCGACCGGTGAGATGAAGTAGACCAGTGCGCTGTAGATCACTGTCCTGGCCCATGCCGGCGTATCCGGCCGCTGCGCGGCGTAATAGAGCCACAGGGCCTTCTCAATGACGTTGCGCCCGGCGCGCAGGGCGAAGTTCTTCACTTTTTCCCAAAAATTTGCATCGAAATATGCACGGGCTTCCATGGTTCGTCCTTGTATTTTGGTGAGGCCGGGCGTTTGCGGTCGAGAGGTCGACATACCCCGCCGGTGGCGTCTGATTCAGCAGCGCTCCTGAACCCCCTGAGTGAGCCGACAAACCGGGGAAAACAAATTTACTGCCGCGACCCTGGACAAGCCATTACGGGGGATTACGCGGCTTCTTCCGGGGAATCAGGAGGGGGCAGCGTGGGCTTATCCCGGCGGATGTGGGGTTTTGCTTGGCACAGGGGCCAATCACCTCCTATACTGTATATAAATACAGTTATTGGTTTTACCTGATTTGAGCCTGCCCCATGCTTTCCCCGATTTCCGCAGACCGTGCTTCGCCGGATCTGGGCAGCCTGTCCCAGGTCTGGCGCGCTGGCGAGTTGGGCAGTGCGAGCCTGCATACCGTCGACACCGGCTATGCAGGGCTTGACCAGGTGCTGCCCGGGGGCGGCTGGCCGCAGGGGGCCTTGATCGAGTTGCTGCAGCCCCAGGCGGGCGTGCATGAATGGGGCCTGGTGGCGCCGGCGCTGGCGGCCCTGCAGGCCCGGTCCCGCGAACTGACGGTGCTGGTGGGCGCGCCCTGGCTGCCTTTCGGTCCGGCGCTGGGCGCGCGCTCTCTGGACATGCGGCGCCTGCTCAGCATCCAGGGCAAGCCCGGCGATGCGCCCTCACTGCTCTGGGCCACGCGCGAAGCCCTGCAATGCGCCGACGTGCACTGCGTGCTGGCTTGGTTGCCGGATGCGCGCAGCGCCCATTTGCGCCGCCTGCAGATTGCCGCGCATGCGCACAACAAGCTGTTGTTTGTTTTTGCGGGGGGGGGGGCCGCCCGCGAAAGGGTGCGGCGCCAGCGCGAAGAGGTCGGTATTCCGGCGCCCCTGCTGCTGCCTTCGCTGGTGTCGCTTCCCCTCAGTTCATCCCGGAGCCCCATCCATGCGCTGCTGGATCGCATTGCACATCTCGACCACCACTGAGGCGGGTGCCGAGGGCCGGCCGGCGCTGGACGCCGCCGCTGTGCAGCGGGCGGTGGCCAGTCTGGCGCTGGGCCTGACGCCGCGCGTGGCGCTGGTCGACGAGGCGGTGCTGATGGACGTGACGGGCAGCCTGCGCCTCTTCGGCGGTCTGGCGCGGCTGATGCAGCTGCTGGCGCAGCGCCTGGCCGTCTTCTTTGATGAGAACGGGCTGCAGGCCGAGGTGCAACGCGCGCAGGGCGCGACCTCGCTGATCGCGCTGGGCCGTTTGCGCTTGCAGGAGGAGGGCGGGGCCGCCGTGAAAAATCGCGTGGCCGAGTTGCCCATGCACACCTTGACGGCCGCCCGCCCGCACCTGGGTGTGCTTGAGCGCATAGGCTGCCGGACCTGGGACGACCTGCTGCGCCTGCCGCGCGACGGCGTGGCCCGGCGCTTCGGTGCCGAGCTGTTGCAGGCGCTGGACCGCGCCCGCGGCAGCGCGCCTGACGACTACGAATGGCTGCTGCTGCCCGGGCACTTCGAGGAAAAGCTCGAGCTCAACGCACTGGTCACCCACGCCCCCGCGCTGATGGCCGGTGTGGAGCGGCTGCTGGTGCAGTTGCACGCCTGGCTGCTGGGCCGCCAGAGCGGGATTTGCGCCCTCAAAATCACCTGGCACCTGGACAAGCGCCGCGACGTGCCGCCCACCGGCGAGCTGGAAATCCGCACGGCCCAGCCCGCGCAAGACCTGCGCCATGTGGCGCGCCTTATCTCCGAACACCTGGCGCAGCAAAAACTGCCGGCGCCGGTGCACAGCCTGACGCTGCAATCGCTGGCTACCGAATTGCTGGCCGACTCGGCCGCCGCCACCGGCAGCCTGCTGATAGAGGCACGCAAGCAGGGCGACAGCGCGGTGGAACTGGTCGAGCGCCTGAGCGCCCGCCTGGGCGATGCGCGGGTGCAGGCCTGGCAGCCTTGCGCGGACCACCGGCCCGAACTGATGCAGCGCTGGGTGCCGGCCCGGGGCGTGATTTCATCGATCAGCGCACAGCTGAATCCTGCCCGCCCTGGCCGCAAGCGCTCCAAGGCGGGCCCGCCCCCCGAGACCAAAACCGAAGCCCTGTACCCGGCCTGGCTGCTGCCGGAGCCCATCAAGCTGGCCACCGCCGGCAATAACCCGGTCTACCAGGGCCGGCTGCGCCGCTTGGCCGGGCCGCAGCGGCTGGAAGCCGCCGAATGGCTGCTGGCCGACAGCGAGGCCGCGCGCGGCGCCGGTTTATCTGCAAAGCCGTGGGCGCTGCGCGACTACTTCATCTACCGCAGCGAGCAGGGCGGCATGCTCTGGGTGTACAGCGAGCGCCTGGGCGCCACGTCCGAAGCCGCGCGGCAGCGCGCCTGGTACCTGCACGGTTTTTTTGCCTGAGGCCGCACGCATGTCCGTCCACGCACTGCCCGATTACGCCGAGCTGCATGCGCTGAGCAACTTCAGCTTCCAGCGCGGCGCCTCGCATGCCGAGGAATTGGCCGAGCGGGCCTCCGAACTGGGCTACCAGGCGCTGGCCGTCACCGACGAATGTTCGGTCGCCGGTGTCGTGAAGGCGCATGAGGCGGCCCGGGCTTACGGGCTCAAGCTGCTGCCGGGGGCGGAATTCCTGGTGCAGGCGGCTTATGCCTTCAGGCTGGTGGTGCTGCCGCGCGATGCGGCGGGCTGGGGCAACCTCTGCGAGTTCATCACGGAGGCGCGCCGCGCCGGCGACGAAATCGAGAAAGGCAGCTACCGCGTCGTGCTCGGCGAAACCGATTTTTCGCGCTTGACCGATTGTGAAATCCTGCTGTCGCCCTTACCCGATGCCATCGAGGTGGATGCGCTGGGTGCGCACGCGGCCTGGGCGCTCGGGCTGTTCGGCCAGGGCGCCTGGCTGGCCGTCGAACTGCAGCAGGGCCTGGACGACGCGCTGCGCCTGCAGCAACTGCAGGAGGTAGCCGCACACACCGGCATCCGCCTGGTGGCGGCCGGCAACGTGCTGATGCACAAGCGTTCGCGCAAACCGCTGCACGACGTGATGACGGCCATCAAGCTGGGCCGGCCGGTGCATGAATGCGGCTTTGCGCTGCAGGCCAATGCCGAGGCRCATTTGCGCCCGCGCATGCGCCTGGCCGGCATCTATCCGGCCGCGCTGCTGCGCGCCACGCTGGAGGTGGCGGCGCGCTGCCGGTTCAACCTCGACGAGATCCGCGACCTGTACCGCTACCCCCGGGACGACATGGTGCCGCCGGCCGAGACGCCGGCGCGCTGGCTCAGGCGGCTGACCTGGCAAGGGGCCCACACACGCTATCCGCGCGGCATCCCCCACAAGATCCGCCGGCAGCTGGGCTTCGAACTGGCGCTGATCGAAGAGCTGGAATACGAGATGTTCTTCATCACCGTGCATGACATCGTGCGCTTTGCAAGGCAAGAGGGAATCCTGTGCCAGGGCCGCGGCTCGGCGGCCAATTCGGCGGTGTGCTTCTGCCTGGGCGTCACGGCCATCAACCCGGCGGAAAGCAAGCTGCTGTTCGAGCGTTTCATCAGCCGCGAACGCCGCGAGCCGCCCGACATCGACGTGGACTTCGAGCACGAGCGGCGCGAAGAGGTCATCCAGTACATCTACGGCAAATACGGCCACGACCGCGCCGCCATCGCCGCCACCATCATCAGCTACCGCCCGCGCAGCGCGATCCGCGACGTCGGCAAGGCGCTGGCGATGGAGCCCGAGCTGATAGACCAGTTCGCCAAAGAGCATTTCTGGTTTGACGGCAGTGAGGTGCTGGAGGAAAAAATCCGCCAGGCCGGCCTGGCGGGCAGGGAAGGGCCGGTGCTGCAGTGGCTGGACCTGTCGGCGCAGTTGATCGGCTTTCCGCGCCACCTGAGCCAGCATGTGGGCGGTTTTGTGCTCACGCAGGGCAAGCTCACGCGGCTGGTGCCGGTGCAGCCGGCCTCGATGGTGGACCGCCGCATCATCCAGTGGGACAAGGACGACCTGGAGGCCATGGGCTTGCTCAAGGTCGACGTGCTGGCGCTGGGCATGCTGTCGGCCATACGGCGCTGCCTGGCGCTGGTGAACCAGGCGCGCGGCAGCCAGTTGCAGATGCACGAGGTCCAGCCGGACGAGAAAACCTACGACATGATCTGCGAGGCCGACACGGTGGGCGTATTCCAGATCGAGAGCCGCGCGCAGATGTCCATGCTGCCGCGGCTGCAACCGCGTAGCTACTACGACTTGGTCGTCGAGGTCGCCATCGTGCGGCCCGGCCCCATCCAGGGCGGCATGGTCCATCCCTACCTGAAGAACCGCGAAGCCCTCAGGCGGGGCGAAACAATCGTTCCCGAGTACCCGGCGCTCAACCCGGCCCTGGAGCGCACGCTGGGCATCCCGATTTTCCAGGAGCAGGTCATGCAGATCGCGATGATCGCGGCCGACTTCACGCCGGGCGAGGCCGACGACCTGCGCCGCTCCATGGCGGCCTGGAAGCGCAAGGGCGGGGTGGAGCGTTTTCACGGCCGGCTGGTGCAGGCCATGGTCAAGAACGGCTACAGCGCTGAATTCGCCGAACGCATCTTCAGCCAGATCCTGGGCTTCGGTGACTACGGCTTTCCCGAAAGCCATGCCGCCAGCTTCGCCAAGCTGGTCTACGTGAGCTGCTGGTTCAAGTGCCACGAGCCGGCCTGTTTCCTGGCGGCCATGGTCAATTCGCAGCCCATGGGGTTTTACACACCGTCCCAGCTGGTGCAGGATGCCATTCGCCATCAAGTGGAAGTGCGCCCCATCGACGTGATGCACAGCCACTGGGACTGCACGCTGGAGCCGGGCGGTGTGTTGCCCGAAGGTGTCCAGCCGGCGGTGCGCCTGGGCCTGCGCCTGGTGTCCGGCCTGCGCGAAGACGCCGTGACTCGCCTGGTGGCGGCGCGGGCGCAAGCGCCTTTCAGTTCGACCGAAGACCTGGTGTCGCGCGCCGGGCTGGGCACGCTCGAAATCAACGCGCTGGCCGCCGCCGATGCCTTGCTGCGCCTGTCGGGCCACAGGCGCCAGCAGGTGTGGGATGCTTCGGCCATCAAGCCGGCGCCGCGCCTGCTCAAGTCCGTGCCCACGCATGAGACGCCGCTGGCGCTGCCCGACACGCCCGAGGGCGAGAACATCCTGTTCGACTACCAGGCCACCGGCCTCACGC
Organism: Polaromonas sp. P1_G1; assembly: GCF_056405595.1. Classification (NCBI taxonomy): domain Bacteria; kingdom Pseudomonadati; phylum Pseudomonadota; class Betaproteobacteria; order Burkholderiales; family Comamonadaceae; genus Polaromonas; species Polaromonas sp. P1_G1. The sequence continues at coordinate 48,133 of NZ_JBFUBU010000032.1, read as the reverse complement.
TGCGGCGCCACCCGGTCGCGCTGCTGCGCGAGAGGCTGGCGCGCAAGGGCCTGCTGAGCGCGAGTGAACTCAATGCCCTGCCCGACGGCGAAGAGGTGGCCGGCTGCGGTATCGTCACCGTGCGCCAGCAGCCGCAAACCGCCAAGGGAACCATCTTCGTCACGCTGGAAGACGAAACCGGCCCGGTCAACGTGATCGTCTGGAAGTCCCTGCGCGAAGCCCAGCGCGCCGAGCTGCTGCATTCGCGCCTGCTGGCGGTCTACGGGGTGTGGCAGCGCAGCGAGGAAAGCGGCACCGCCAAAGGTTATGGCGCGGTGCGCAACCTGGTGGCGCACCGGCTGGAAGACCTCACGCCGCTGCTGGGGCGGCTAGGCACGTCCAGCCGCGATTTTCATTAAGAACCTGAACTTGTTTCTCTTGAATGTGCCTCTGCAAATGTCTGCACCTCGCTGTGCTTCAGTCCGTGTGATGAAACGCCCTCACCAGCGCTTCGTCGGTTTGTTGTTCCAGTGCCTGCATCAGCGAGTTGGCGTCCCGGTGCCTGAGCAGGGGGGCGGCCTGACCGGACCAGAGCGACATCAGGTCTGTTCTGCCCTGGGCAATGGCAGCTGGTTTCATCTGGCTTGTCAGCCAGTTTTGAACCGGGTAGGGCGCAATTTCGCCTTCGTGCGCCTTCAACTCGGTCATCAAGCGGTTTTCAATACCGCGTGCCAGGCGCCCGCTGAAAGCGCGGGTGAGAGCGGTGTACCGGGCATCAGGGCTGAACAGCTTTTGGCGATGAAGATCGCTGGCAGATGACTCGACGCACGCCAGGAAAGCCGTGCCTATCTGCACGCCTTGTGCGCCCAGCGCCAGGGCTGCTGCAATACCCCGCCCGTCGGCAATGCCACCTGCGGCGATGACCGGGGCCTTGATCGCGTCGACCACCTGGGGGATCAGCGCCAGTGTGCCCGTGAGCGAGTTGTCGGCCGGGCGCAGAAAAGACACACGGTGCCCGCCGGCCTCAAAGCCGGTGGCCACCACCATGTCGACGCCTGCGCTGTCCAGCGCTATCGCCTCTTCAGGCGTTGTGGCGGCGCCCAGCGTCACGATATCCAGCGCCTTGCATTGGCGCAGGATCTCCGGCGACGGAATGCCGAAGACAAAACTGAAAACCGCGGGCCGGGCTGCCAGCAGGCCTGCCACCTGGTCCTCATAGCGCGGGCTGAAACGCCCTGGCCGGGTCGGCAGGGGTTCACCGAGTTCCTGGAAGTAGGGCGCAAGCAGCGCCAGGTGCTGCTCGAATTGAGGGGCTGTAAGCGGCGGCTCCTCGCTGTTCTCATGCGGCACCCACAGGTTCAATGCGAAAGGCCGTTTTGTTTTCAAGCGTATGGCCTGGGCCGTCTGCTTGATTTGCGCGCCTGTCAGGTGATGCACCCCAAACGAGCCCAGCCCACCGCTTTCGCAGACTGCCGCGGTCAGTTCCACCGACGAGAGGCCGCCTCCGAAGGGGCCTTGCACAATCGGCGCCGTCAAGCCCAGCCTCTGGGTCAGGGCCGTGGTTTTCCAGCGGCTCATGCCAGCAGCCCTTCGGCCTTCAAGGCCTCGCGCACCGCGGGCCGGCCGGCTACGCGTGCCAGGAAGTCCTGCAGGTGCTTCAGGTCCGCCAGGTCCAGTGATACGTACTTGGCCCAGCCGGTCACCGCAAACAGATAGGCATCTGCCACGGTGAAGGACTGGCCGAGCAAATAGTCTTTGGACTGCAGCTGGGTGTTGACCCATTCGTATTTTTTGCGCAGAACCCCGGCCAGGGTTTTCTTGGCGCTGTTGTCCAGGTCCGGGTTGAACAGTGGCGTGAAAGTTTTGTGCAGCTCCGAGGTGATGTAGTTCTGCCACTCCATCACACGGTAGCGGTCCATGCTGCCGGCGGCCGGGAGCAGGTCGGCGCGGCCTGCCTTGTCGGCAAGGTATTGCGCAATCACGGGGCCTTCGGTCAGGCGCTCGCCGTTTTCAAGTTCCAGCACGGGCACCGCGCCCTTGGGATTGATGGCGTAGTAATCGGCCCCGCCTGCGGTGGTGTGGGTGCCTGTGTCAACTTTTTCAAGCTTGAACGCCTGCCGGGTTTCTTTCAGAACAATGTGGGGTGCAAGTGAGCAGGCGCCAGGAGAAAAAAACAATTTCATGGGGTTTCTTGAGCAAGTTAGTTGGGAAGGCCTCATGCTATTGATGATGTTTGGCGAGATAAATGGAGGTTGATTAACTTCATAAGTTACATGGCGTAATAGAGAATCCACAGAAAATCAAAACCATGAGCCGTCAATTTGATGATCTTCAGCTCGGAAGCATTGAGCTTTTTTGTCTTGCCGCAGAGCTCGGCAGCTTCACAGCGGCGGCAAATAGTGCCGGGCTGACACCTCCTGCCGTGAGCCGCTCGGTGTCGCGTCTGGAGGAAAGGCTGGGTGTGCGGCTCTTCACGCGCACGACGCGGCAGATACGGCTGACCGAGGCCGGCCGCGCTTATTTTGAGCAAGCGCGGCAGGCCCTGGGGCAACTGGTAGAGGCCGAACGCGAAGCCACCGGCCAGCAACAGGTGCCCGCCGGTGTGCTGCGCATCAGCCTGCCGACGCCGTATGGGCATTACCGCGTGCTGCCGCTGCTGCCGGTCTTTCGCGCTCTTTATCCAGCGGTGCAGGTCGAGGTCAACCTGAGCAACCGCAATGTCAACTTTGCCGACGAGGGCTACGACCTGGCCATACGCGGGCGTGCACAGCCCGACTCCGGCCTTGTCGCGCGCAAGCTTGAAGATGCCGCTCTGGTGGTGGTGGCCACACCCTCCTATCTGCAGCAGGCGGGAACACCGGTTTCGCTGGAGGCTTTGCAGCAGCACAATTGCATCCAGTTTTTGCTGCCCAGCAGCGGGCAGAAAGTTCCGTGGCTGTTCAGCCATGCAGGCAAGGAACTGGATGTGGCTACCAGCGGGGGGTATTGCTGCTCGGAAGACTTGCTGGGCGGCGTGACGCTGGCCCGGCATGGCGCGGGCCTGCTGCAGACTTACCGATTTATCGTGGAAGAAGATCTGCGCCAGGGGCGCCTGCAAGAGGTGTTGCAGCCTTTTTCGGGGCGATCCAGGCCGTTTTCATTGCTGTACCCGCACGGCCGGCATGTGCCCTTGCGGGTTCGCTTGTTCATCGACTTCCTGCTTGAAAAACTCAAGCAGTAAATGCATCTTCATGCATCGTGAATTGGCGCGCCGGTAAAAGGCCGGCGAGCCGGTCCAGCAGCCGCACGCGTTGCGGGGTGGCTGGGGACCTCCAGCCGTGACTTTTCATTGAAATACGGTTCGGAACTGCTTGCTCAGGAGGCGGCGTGCAGCGCGTGCTCCCGGCGCGCATCGTCCAGCAACTTGTGCACTTCCTCATCCGTGGCTTGGGGGAAGTGCCGGTACCACTGGCTCACGGCGCCGAAATCTTCGGGGCGGGCCGGGCAGACGACGTCCGTGGCCTGCTCCTCCAGGCTGCGGCATCCCTGCACGGAGCCGACCGGCACGGCCGCCACCAGGGCGTGCGGGTGCTGCTGCCGGATCGCCAGCACGGCCGCCTGCATGGTGGCGCCGGTGGCCAGCCCGTCGTCCACCACGATGACGGTACGGCCCATGATGGAGATAGCGGGCCGCTGCCGGCGGTACAGCTGCTCACGCCGCACCAGTTCCGCTTCCTCCCGGGCAACCAAGGCTGCCATGGCCTGCGGCTGGGGCGCCGCGCCCGGCAGCGGGTTCATCACCCGCACGCCGCCGCTGGCGATGGCCCCGATGGCGTATTCCTCATGCCCCGGATAACCGAGTTTGCGCACCACGAAGATGTCCAGCGGCGCACCGAGTTCGCGGGCCACCTCGCGCCCCACGGCCACACCGCCGCGCGGCAGGGCCAGTACCAGCAGGTTGGGGTGTCCGCGATAAGGGGCCAGGGCGGCGGCCAGCAGATGCCCGGCATGGACGCGGTCACGGTAGGGCAGTGGGAGGTCTGTCATACGGATGCTCCAGGCAGGCTTCCAGGCTAAAAAGGCGGATCTGGCCTGCCTGTCAGAACCTTCCCATTCTTCTGTAGGAATGTCGTGGCGCGCATAAGGCCGCCAGCCGCGAGGTGCTCAGCGCTTTCGCGCTTCGTCGGCTTCCGCCGCGCTCTGCTGCATGGCTTGCTCCAGCAGCTTGCTGTAGTTCTCCAGTTTTTTATACAGCAGGCGCACTTCCAGCGCGTTGTGGATGCGCGTCTTGACTTCGACCAGGTCAAACGGCTTGCTGATGAAATCCTTGGCACCGGCCTGCAAGGCGCGTAGCTTGTGGGCCGGCTCCGCGGTCAGTACGATGACAGAGAGGTATTTGTCCTGCCGGTCTTCCTTCAGCGCCTCCATCACCTGGAAGCCGTCCATGCCGGGCATTTTCAGGTCCAGCAGGATCAGGTCGTAGCGATGCTCCGCGTGCAGCGCGGCCACTTCGAGCGGGTTGATGGTGGAGCTGACCTGGGTGTAGCCGGCGCCCGCCAGCAACTGCTCAAGCAACTGCACATTGACGGGCTGGTCGTCCACGATCAGGATGCTGCCGTTCAGGATGTCGAATTCAGCGTTCATGCGGTTTTCTCCGGAAGGGGGGCCGGCCTGGGCCGCGTTTTGGAAAACTTCAGCGCCAGGTCCAATGTCTCCATGAACGCCTGGATCTTGATGGGTTTGGTCAGGTAGTGGAAGAACCCGGCCTCCATGCCTTTTTCAATGTCGCGCGGCATGGCGTTGGCGCTGAGCGCCACCACCGGAATATGCGCCGTCAGCGGGTCCGCGCGCAGAACCTGCACGGCCTTGATGCCGCTGATGCCTGGCAGGTTGATGTCCATCAGGATGACGTCGGGCTGCTCGACCTTGGCCATCGCGATGCCGCTGATGCCGTCGCGGGCGGACAGCAGCCGTATGTCGGAGCGGCGCGCGATGAGGTCTTCCACCAGCATCAGGTTGGCCGGGTTGTCTTCCACATACAACAGGGTGTGGGCGTAGGGCGCTGCCGGCACCTGGCTTTGCAGGGCAATCGGCAGGGGAGCCTGGTCCGGATGCAGCTCGCGCTCTTCGGTGATGTCCATCTCGATCCAGAACACGCTGCCCTGGCCGACGGTGCTCTCCACGCCGATGGCGCCGCCCATCAATTCGATCAGCCGCTTGGTCATGACCAGGCCGATGCCGGTGCCTTGTTCGGCATTGGCCTCCTGGCCCAGGCGGTTGAAGGGCTGGAAGAGCTGGGCGATCTTGGCCGAATCCAGGCCTTCGCCGGTGTCTTCCACGCAGATGCGGATGCGCTGGAGCGAGATGTCCACGCACTTGAGCGTCACCGCCCCGTCGCTGGTGTTGTACTTGATCGCGTTGGACAGCAGGTTGACCAGCACCTGCTTGAGCCGCGTGCGGTCAGCCTTGACGAAGCAGGGCATGGGAAATGTCGGGAAGGTCACGCGGATGCCGCGCTTGCCGGCCTGCGATTCAACCAGGGTTTCGCATTCGAGCATGACTTCAGCCAGCGACACAGGTTCCAGCGACAGCGACAGCTTGCCGGACTCGATCAGCGCCAGGTCCAGGATTTCGTTGATCAGCTCCAGCAAATACCAGCCGGCCTGCAGGATCTGGTCGACGCTGCGCTTTTGCGAGGGTGTGGGCTGCGGCGTGCCGGATTCGATCAGCTGCGCAAAGCCGAGGATGGCGCTGAGCGGCGTGCGCAGCTCGTGGCTCATGCTGGACAGAAAATCCGACTTGGCCAGGTTGGCCTTCTCGGCCACCGCCATCGCTTCCTTCAAGGCCACTTCGACCTGCTTGCGCACCGAGTTGTCGGTGCCTATCAGCAGGTAGCCGATGATGGTGCCGAAGTCGTCGCGCAAGGCGGTGATGGACACGATGGCCGGGAAGCGGCTGCCGTCCTTGCAGATGTAGGTCAGTTCGTAGATGTCTTCGATGCCGCGCGAGGCCTTGAAAGCCAGCGCTTCAAAGCCCGGCGTGATGGTGGTGGCGAGCTCCAGGCTCAGCGCCTGCGCCCGGGCCATCACTTCCTGCGGGTCGTGGATGTCGCTGGGATTGATCTTGTTGACGACCTCGGCCGCCATATAGCCCAGCATGCGCTCGGCGCCGACGTTGAAGAGCTGGATGATGCCTTTTTCATCGGTCGCGATGATGGAAAAATTTTCACTCGTCAGGATGGCCGTCTGTAGCGCGCCGGTTTTGAGCAAGGCCTCCTGGCGCTTGACTTCGATGCCGTCGGCTTTGGCGAGCGCATCAAGGGCGCTCAGGCTGGGAAGGGGTGACATGGGCCATGTTCCTGTAAAAGTAACGACGGATCGTGCTGCGTGGCGCCGCTGGGCGGCGTATCTACGATCCTGGCCGGGGAGAGTGAAGTCTCTGGAAGACTCCGGCAGTGTACAGCGCGTGGCCGGAAAAGTCCGTGCGCCAGCGCAGGCGGGCCCTAGCTGTTTGCGCGCCGGTAAAACGCCAGCGAACCGGCCAGCGCCAGCAGCGCGCCGCCGCAGGCGCGGTCTATCCAGCGTGTGGCCGAGGCCTTGAGCAGGCGAATCGCCTTCGCGCCGACAAAGGCATAGCCGAACATCACGGAAAAATCGATGCCGGCGAACACCAGTGCAATCGCGAGGTACTGCGGCGCCTGCGCGGCCGCCGGGTCGATGAACTGCGGCAGCAGGGCCGAGCAGAAAAGGTAACCCTTGGGGTTGGTCACCGCCACCAGGAAGGATTTCATGAAAATCGCCCGGCCGCCGTGCTGCGTGCCGGGAGCGCCTTCGGGGATTTCAAACCCGCCGCGCGAGCGCAGCAGGCGTATCCCCAGCCAGGCCAGGTAGGCCGCACCGGCCCACTTGAGCACCGAAAACCAGAACTCGGAAGCGGCCAGCAGCGCGCCCAGGCCCAGGGCCACCGCGCCCACCAGGACAAAATCGGACAGCACCGCGCCCAGCATGCCGGGTACCGAGCGGCGCACGCCGTAGCGCGAGCCGTTGGCCAGCGCCAGCAGGACCGTGGGGCCGGGCGTGGCAATGGCCACCAGCGCGACGACGGAAAACAGCAGCAAGGTGGTGGTGTTCATGCTGCGGCCTCACAGCCTTCGGGCTTGTAGACACGCTCGGTCGAGGGTGGGTACTTGGCCAGCTTGCCGGCCGGGCGGCGCGGCCGCACGGCGAATTCACCCCCGCAATTGGGGCAGACGCCCTTGAGTTTGGTGTCGACGCAATCGGCGCAGAAGGTGCATTCGAAAGTGCAGATGCGCGCGTCGGGCGACTCGTTGGGCAGGTCGCGGTTGCAGCATTCGCAGTTGGGGCGGAGTTGGAGCATGCGGATGTCCTGTGTGAAGAGTGGGATGAACGGTAAAAGAAAAACCCCTGAGCAAGAAAACCCGCCGCTCCGGCTAGGACAGCTTCTTGACCAGCACCTGGCTCTTGCGGTCCCAGTTGTACTTGCGCTTGCGGCCTTCTGGCAGCCAGTCCGGGTCCACCTGCACAAAACCGCGCTTGATGAACCAGTGCATGGTGCGGGTGGTGAGCACAAAGATGCTTTGCAAGCCGGCTGCGCGGGCGCGTTGCTCTATGCGTTTGAGGATTTTCTCGCCGTCGCCCTGGCCCTGGCTTTGCGGCGAGACCGTCAGCGCGGCCATTTCGGCGGTCTTGGCTTCCGGGTAAGGGTAGAGCGCCGCGCAGGCGAAGATGACGCCGTCGTGTTCGATGATGCTGTAGTTGGCGGCATCGCGCTCGATCTCGGTGCGGCTGCGCTTGACCAGCGTGCCGTCGTTTTCAAAGGGCTCGATCAACTGCAGGATGCCGCCCACGTCGTCCTCGGTGGCTTCGCGCAGCTCCTCGAGCTTCTCGTCGATCACCATGGTGCCTATGCCGTCGTGCACATAGATTTCCAGCAGCAGCGAGCCGTCCACCGCGAAGGGCAGGATATGGCTGCGCTCCACGCCGGCCTTGCAGGCCTTGACGCAGTGCTGGAGGTAAAACGCGGTGTCGGTGGGGCGCTCGCCGTTGGGCAGGGTGGCCAGCAGCTTTTCGGCGGCGGCCAGCGGCAGCTCGGTGTCTATGGGGTTGTCTTCGCTCTCGGGCTGGTCGTGGTGTATGCGTATGCCCGGGATTTCGGTCAGGAAGATCAGCTTGTCGGCCTGCATGGCGATGGCCACCGAGGTGGCGACCTCTTCCATGGTCAGGTTGAAGGCTTCGCCGGTGGGCGAGAAACCGAAAGGCGAGAGCAGCACCATGGCGCCGAAGTCCAGCACCCGGCCTATGGCGGCGGTGTCGACCTTGCGCACCAGGCCGGAGTGCTTGAAGTCCACGCCGTCCAGGATGCCGACCGGCCGCGCGGTGATGAAGTTGCCCGAAATCACCCGCACTGTGGAGCCGGCCATGGGGGTGTTGGGCAGGCCCTGGCTGAAGGCCGCTTCGATTTCATAACGCAACTGGCCGGCGGCTTCCTGGGCGCTGTCGAGCGCGACCTCGTCGGTGATGCGCATGCCGTGCGAATATTTGGCCGCATGGCCCTTGGCCTTGAGCTGCTCGTTGACCTGCGGGCGAAAGCCGTGCACCAGCACGATYTTSACGCCCATGCTCTGGATCAKCGCCAGGTCCTGGGCGATGTGCTGCAGCTTGCCGGCGGCGATCGCTTCGCCGGCCAGGCCCACGACAAAGGTTTTGCCGCGGTGCGTGTGGATATAGGGCGCGACCGAGCGAAACCAGGGCACAAAGGTGAAATTGAAGACGGCGGACATGGGCGCGCTTTCGGGTTCTAAAGGGCGGGGCGGGAGCAGCCGGGGCGAGGCGGTCGGAGGCGAAACCCGGCTTCCTGGCGCTGCTTTCCCCGGCAAACGGAAAAGTCCAGTGAGTGTAAGGGAGACAGCCTGCCGCATGAAGGTGCGGCCGGCGAGCGGGGTACCCCTTTTGGGGCTGGTGAAACCGGGTCCGGCAGGTTAAGGTCAGGGAGTTATGGATAAATACGCGATCGGGTTCTGGGGTTGCTATTTCGGGTCGGCCGGCCTGATGCTGGCCGGCTCGGTATTTGCCTATCTGCGGTCCCTGCGGCGCATCGCCGTCAATGCCGCCGCTTCGGCCCTGGCCTCGACCTTTTTTGTGGTGGCTTTCCTGGGCGGCCTGCCTATCGCCGACGCCGCCACCCTGGACCGCTTCCTGGCCCATGTGGCCAGTCTGGTGTCGGTGCTGCTGGCCTACCTGCTGTTTTCGATCCTGGGCATTTTGCGCAGCCCTTCGTCCCAACGGCGCGCCTTGCTGCTGCTGGCGGGCGTCGCCGGTGGGGTGATTGCGCTGGGCTGGGCGCTAAGCCCGCAGCAGTCCTTGATGCTCAGCCTGGCCGGGGCCGCGCTGATGGGCTTTGCGGCGCTGGTCCTCAGCCTGCGCAGCGCGCTGCGCGGCGACCGCCTGGCCTGGGTGGCGGTGGCGGGCGTGGTGTTCATGCTGGTTGCCATCGCCGGCCTGAGCTGGGCGGCGCTGGACCGCGCCCACGTGCCCTGGCAGGCGCATGCCGTCAGCGCGCTGGCGGGTACCGCCTACCTGGCCACCATGGCCTCCGTGCTGTGGATTCGCTATTCCTACCTGATCGAGCTGAACCAGGCCCTGGCCTACGGCCCCAGCTACGACCCGGTCACCCGCATGCGCTCCAACAGCGAAACCAACAACATGCTGAACACGGTGTTCAGGCACTACCGCGACCAGCCGGTGCCTATGGGCGTGATCGTGGTGTCCGTCGCCAACCTTTACGTGCTTGAAAAGCTCTATGGCCTGGCGGCCGTCAACCATGCGCTGTTTGTCTGCGCGGGTCGGCTGCGCCGCACCGTGCCGGCGCATGTCGAGATGGGACGCCTGGGCGAGGACGGGTTTTTGCTGCTGATGCGCAACTGCCACCACAGCGGCGACCTGATCCACCTGGCGCGCCGCGTCCAGGCCGCCCTGGCGCGCAGCGTGACGCTCAACACCGGTGCGGAAGCCGGCACGGCCGCCGGCCAGCAGACGCGCTGGGAGGCGGAGGCCGGGATCGGCGTGCTGCGGGTGTCCAAAAGCGATGCGCGCGCCTCCACGGCGGTGGGCTTGGGGCGCGGCATGTCGCGCGCGGCGCTGGGCTACCCGAGCCGCATCGCCTGGTTTGACGAAACCAGCGGCGAAATCGTCGACATGCCGGTGCTGGCGGCCTGAACGGGCCGGCGCGTCAACCCCGCGGGCGCGGCGCCTTCCGGAACAGCCGATAATTGGCGGCTTTGGCCGTCCCGGCCTGCGTCCTTATTTCCTGCTTCTCCCCTTGTCGTCTCCCGCTTTGACCCCCCTGACCATTACCTTTCCCGAATCGCTGCCGGTCTCCGGCAAGCGCGATGAGATCACCGCCGCGATGGCGGCCCACCAGGTCGTCATCGTCTGCGGCGAGACCGGTTCGGGCAAGACCACCCAGCTGCCCAAGATCGCGCTGGCCATGGGGCGCGGCAAGCTCAACTACCCGCCGGGCCAGGGCCGGCTCATAGGCCACACCCAGCCGCGCCGCATTGCCGCCTCCAGCGTGGCCAAGCGCATTGCCGAAGAGCTGAAAACCCCATTGGGCGACGTGGTGGGCTACAAGGTGCGCTTCCAGGACCGGCTTTCGCGCGACGCCTCCGTCAAGCTTATGACCGACGGTATCCTGCTGGCCGAAACGCAGACCGACCCGCTGCTCAAGGCCTACGACACCATCATCATCGACGAGGCCCACGAGCGCAGCCTGAACATCGACTTCCTGCTGGGCTACCTGCGCCAACTGCTGCCGCGCCGGCCCGACCTCAAGGTGGTCATCACCTCGGCGACCATCGATGCGCAGCGATTTGCGGATTACTTTGCTTCTGCCAAGGGGCCTGCGCCGGTCATCATGGTGTCCGGGCGTATGTTTCCCGTCGAGCAGCGCTATCGGCCGTTTGAAGAGTCGCGTGAACATGATTTGAACGACGCGATTGCCGACGCGGTCGACGAACTCTGGCTGAGCCCGCACAGCGCGGGTGACATCCTGGTGTTTTTGCCGGGCGAGCGCGAGATCCGCGAGGCGGCCGACCATTTGCGCAAGCACTTGGCGCACCAGCCGCTGACGCGCAACGCCGAGGTGCTGCCGCTGTTCGCACGCCTGAGCCAGGCCGAGCAGGACCGCATTTTCGACGGCCACAGCGGCCGGCGCATCGTGCTGGCGACCAATGTGGCCGAAACCTCGCTGACCGTGCCCGGCATACGCTATGTGATCGACGCCGGCACCGCGCGCGTCAAGCGTTACAGCTTTCGCAACAAGGTCGAGCAGCTCATGGTGGAGCCGGTGTCGCAGGCGGCCGCCAACCAGCGCGCCGGCCGCTGCGGCCGCGTGGCCGACGGCATCTGCATACGCCTGTACGACGAGAAGGACTTCCAGGGCCGCCAGCCGTTTACCGACCCGGAAATCCTGCGCAGCTCGCTGGCCTCGGTGATTTTGCGCATGAAGGCGCTGCACCTGGGCAATGTCGAGGAGTTCGCTTTCATCGAGCCGCCGCAGCGCCGCGCGATTGCCGACGGCTACCAGCTGCTGGCCGAACTGGGCGCGGTGGACGAGGACAACGAACTCACCGGCGTCGGCCGTACGCTGGCCAAACTGCCGCTGGATCCGCGCGTGGGCCGCATGATCCTGGAGGCCAAAGACCGCAACGCGCTGGACGAGGTGCTGGTGATCGCGAGCGCACTCAGCGTGCAGGACGTGCGCGACCGCCCCATGGACAAGCAGGCCCAGGCCGACCAGCAGCACGCCAAGTTCGATGACGAAAGAAGCGAGTTCAGCGGCTACCTCAAGCTGTGGAAATGGCTGGGCGACGCGCGTGGCGGCCACGGGACCGATCACAAGCTCTCGAACCGCCAGTACGAAAACCTGCTGCGCGAGAACTACGTCAACATCCGCCGCGTGCGCGAGTGGCGCGACATCCATTCCCAGCTCCATACAGTGGTGGGCGAACAGAAATGGGTGTTGAACGACAAGCCCGCCAGTTATGAGCAGTTGCACTTGTCCATGCTCTGCGGCCTGCTGGGCAACATCGGCTGCAAGAGCGACGAGGAAGACTGGTTCCTGGGTGCGCGCGGCATCAAGTTCTACCGCCATCCCGGCGCGCGCCTGAGCAAGAAGCCGGGCCGCTGGATCGTGGTGGCCGAACTGGTGGAAACCACGCGCCTGTTCGGCCGCGGCATCGCCAATATCGACCCGGCCTGGATAGAGCAGGTGGCCGGCCATTTGCTCAGCAAGCAGCTGCTGGATCCGCACTGGGAGAAAAAGGCCGCCCAGGTGACGGCGCTGGAGCGTGCCACGCTGTACGGCCTGGTGGTCTACAACGGCCGGCGCGTGAATTTCGGCCGTGTCGACCCGGTGACGGCGCGCGAGATTTTCATCCGCGAGGCGCTGGTCGCCGGCAACTGGGACACCAAGCTGCCTTTCCTGGCCGCCAACCTGAAGCTGATCCAGCAGGTGCAGGACCTCGAGCACAAGGCCAGGCGGCAGGACGTGCTGGTCGATGAAGAACTGATTTACGCCTTCTACGACCAGCAACTGCCGGCCGAGGTGCACAGCGGCGCGAGCTGCGAGCACTGGTACAAGGAGGAGTCCAAAAAGCAGCCCAAGCTTTTGTTGCTGACCCGCGAGGAGTTGATGCGCCACGAGGCGGCCGGCATCACCACGCAGTCTTTCCCCAAAACCCTGCGCATGGGTGGTGTGGACTGTGTGGTGACCTACCTGCACGAGCCCGGCGATGCGCGCGACGGCTTGACCGTCGACGTGCCGCTGTTCGCGCTCAACCAGGTCAACGAAGAGCGCTGCGAGTGGCTGGTGCCCGGCATGCTCAAGGACAAGGTCCAGGCGCTGATCAAGACCCTGCACCAGCGCCCGCGCTCGCGCCTGGTGCCGCTGCCCGATACCGCCGCCCGCATGACGGAGCAACTGCTGCAACCCGAGGTGTTCGGCAGCGGCTCGTTGACGGATGCGGTGCTCAAGCTGGTGCGCGACGCGACCTCGCTGGACGTCAAGCGCAACGACATGAAGCTGGACATGTTGCCGCCGCATTTGTTCATGAACTTCCGCGTGGTTGACGAGCATGGCCGGCAACTGGGCGCGGGCCGCAACCTGGGCGCGCTCAAGGGCGAGCTCGGATCACAGGCACGCGGTGCATTCCAGGCGCTGGCCGGGCTCAAGAACCTCGCGAAAGCGCCTGAGCCGGCTGCCGTTCCCGATGCAAACCGGCCTATGGCCCAGGCAGGGCGCGCACAAGCCGCACCTGAGAAAGCAGCAGTCAAGGTCGCGGAGCGCTACACGGGCTGGAGTTTTGGCGAGCTGCCCGAGCTCATGGAAATCCGCAAGGGTTCCCAGACACTGATCGGTTTCCCGGCACTGATCGACCTGGGCGATGCGGTCACGATAGAGGTGTTCGACGAACCCGATGCGGCGGCCGCCAAGCACCGCGCCGGTTTGCGCCGGCTTTTCGCGCTGCAGATCAAGGACGCGCTGAAGTACCTCGAGAAAAACCTGCCCGAGCTGCAGAAGATGGCCACGGCCTACATGCTGGTGGGCCGCGCTGCCGACAACTCCGGCGGTGGCACGCTGGAAGAGCTGCGCGAGCAGATCATCGAGGTCGCGCTGGACCGCGCTTTCCTGCTGGACCCACTGCCCACCAACGAGGGCGAGTTCAAGAAACGCATAGACGACGGCCGCGGCCGCCTGACGCTGATCGCCAGCGAAGTGGCGCGGCTGGCCGCGGGCATCCTCACCGAATTCGCCGTGGCCCAGCGCAAGATCAAGGACAGCAAAAACGCCGCTGAAGCCGCGGCGGATGCCGCCCAGCAACTGCAGCGCCTGGTGCCCAAGCGTTTCCTGACGGCCACGCCTTACGCGCAGCTGCAGCATTTCGCGCGTTATCTGAAAGCCATCACCTTGCGGCTGGAAAAATGGCGCGCCGACCCGGCACGCGACGCGGCGCGACTGGCCGAACTGCGGCCGCAGGAACAACGCTACTGGCGCCTGGTGGCSGARCGCAAGGGCGYGGTSGATGMGCGCATGCAGGAGTTCCGTTGGCTGCTGGAAGAACTGCGTGTGAGCTTTTTTGCGCAGGAGCTGCGTACGCCTCAGCCGGTCAGTATCAAACGGCTTGAGAAGGCCTGGGCTCAACTCAATAGTTGAGGTCGGGCTTCTTCAATCGGACAAAAAAATGGCCTTGCAACGCAAGGCCATTTTTCCTGGGGAGATCGTTGACTAGATGCGTCCCATCAGCAGCAGGATGACAAGGATCAGCACCACGAGGCCGATACCGCCGCTGGGCCCGTAGCCCCAGCTGCGACTGTGGCCCCAGGTGGGCAGGGCGCCGACCAGGATCAGGATCAAGACAATCAGCAGGATGAGCGAAATGGACATTTGGAAGCACTCCTAGTTATTGATGTGCATTCATTCTTGTCCGGTACCGGGGGCAGACAAGCAGGAGGAGGGCGTGTCCAGCCGTCGGCAAGCACTGACAGCCTGCGCCTACAGGCCCACCGCTGATCTATACGCTGGTTATAGCTTTGCCAGGCGCTGCAACGCGGTGTTCAGGGTCTCGTCTTTTTTGGCGAAACAGAACCGCACTACGCGCTGGTCGAAGCCGTTGCCGTAAAAAGCCGACAGGGGAATGGCCGCGACACCGATCTCGGTGGTCAGCCATTTGCAGAATTCGGCTTCGTCGAGGTCGCTGACTTCGGAGATGTCCACGCACTGGAAGTAGCTGCCTTCGCTGGGCAGCAGCTTGAAGCGTGTTTTGGCCAGGCCGTCCCGGAACAGGTCGCGCTTGCGCTGGTAGAAGGCCGGCAGGTCCAGGTAAGGCTGCTCGTCGGCCATGTAGGCGGCCAGGCCGTATTGCACCGGCGTGTTGACGGTGAAGACGTTGAATTGGTGCACCTTGCGGAACTCGGCGGTGAGGGGCGCGGGCGCGGCCACGTAGCCGACCTTCCAGCCCGTGACGTGGTAGGTCTTGCCGAAGCTGCTCACGATGAAGGCGCGCGCGGCCAGGCCCGGGAAGCGGGCGGCGCTCTGGTGGATGCGGCCCTGGGCCGCGTCGAACACCATGTGTTCATAGACCTCGTCGCTGATCAGCAGCACGTCGGTGGGMGCCAGCAGKTCCTGCAGSGCSAGCATGTCGGCCTCGCTCCACACCGTGGCGCTGGGGTTGTGCGGCGAGTTGACGATGATGGCGCGCGTGCGCGGCGTGATGGCCGCGGCAATCTTGCCGAAGTCGGGACGGAAGGTGCCGGGCGTCAGCGGCACGCGAACCACCTTGCCGCCGGCTAGCTCGATGTTGGGCACATAGCTGTCGTAGCAGGGCTCCAGCACGATGACTTCATCGCCAGGATGGACCACGGCCAGGATGACGGTGATGATGGCCTGCGTCGCGCCCGCGGTGATGGTGATCTCGCTGTTGGCGTCGTAGCGGTGGCCGTAAAGCTTGGCCACCTTGGCCGAGATGGCCTCGCGCAGCACCGGCACGCCCGTCATGGGCGGGTACTGGTTCAAGCCCTGGGTCATGGCGCCGGTGACAGCGTTGACCAGTTGCGGGTCGCATTCAAAGTCAGGAAAGCCCTGGCCCAGGTTGACGGCGCCTTTTTCGGCGGCCAGCGTGGACATGACCGTGAAAATCGTGGTGCCGACGGCGGGCAGCTTGGTTTCGAGCTTGGGGGTGCGTTCGAGGGTGTTAGTCATGATTGCAAAGTAAGGGTTTTTTCAAGCAGCCGCCGCGGAACCGGCTTTGCCGGGCCGCCAGCGGCGCCCCCTTGAGGGGGAGGCGGCCGCAGGCCGCTTCGGGGGAGAGGAACTAGATCTCGTAATCATTCACGCGGCCGGCCATGGCCTTGGTGATCAGGGCGCGGTCCAGCTTGTCGCTGAGCAGTTCGGCGAATTTGTAGACGAAATTGCGCAGGTAGGCGCTGCGCTTGAAGGCCACGCGGGCTACGTTGATGCCGAACAGCGGGCCGGCTGGGATGGCGACCAGGTCGCTGTTGGTGCCGTCTTCCTTGATGGCCATTTCGGCCACGATGCCCACGCCCAGGCCCAGGCGTACATAGGTCTTGATCACGTCGGAGTCTATGGCCTCCAGCGCGATGCGCGGCTGCAGGCGCTTGGCGGCGAAGGCCAGGTCTATCTTGGTGCGGCCGGTGAAGGACGGGTGGTAGGTGATCAGCGGCTCTTCGGCCAGGTCTTCCAGCGTGATGTTTTCTTTTTTGGCCAGTGGATGGTCCACCGGGATCACCAGCATGTGCTGCCATTCGTAGCAGGGCAAGGTGACGAGGTCGTCGTACTGCGTCAGCGACTCGGTGGCAATGCCGATTTCGGCGACTTCGTCGAGCACCATGCGCGCCACCTGGTCGGGTGAGCCCTGATGCAGGCTGACGTTGACCTTGGGGAAGGCTTCGCGCAGCTTGGCGACCGGTTGCGGCAACACGTAGCGGGCCTGGGTGTGGGTGGTGGCGATGGACAGCGTCCCACTGTCCTGGGCCGAGAACTGCTCGCCGATGCGGCGCAGGTTGCCGACCTCGCGCATGATGAGCTCTATGCTTTTGAGGACGTGCTCACCGGGCTCGGTGACACGCTTGAGGCGCTTGCCATGCCGCGCGAAGATTTCCACGCCCAGTTCTTCTTCCAGTTCGATGATGGCCTTGGACACACCCGGCTGCGAGGTATGCAGCGCTTTGGCGGTCTCGGTGAGGTTCAGGTTGCGCCGGATGGCCTCCTGGACGAATCGGAATTGGTGAAGGTTCATATGCGAATTCAGGCTAATTATTCACTTTATTATGCCTGTATTGCGCTAAGGCGGCAGGGCCGGCAGGCTTCAGGCCAAGGCGATCGCCGCCATCAGGGCCGTGAGTTCGGGGTGCTCCCCGGCGCTCGGCAGCAGCTCTACGGCGATGCCCGGATGACTGGCCTGAACCTGCCCAACCAGCAGCGGCAAGTCCTCGCGGGCATGCTTGCCCACGCCGAAAAACATCGGAAACACCCGGATGGCGCGCACGCCGGCGGCGGCCAGTCCGGCCGCGGCTTCGGGCAGCGTGGGCGCGCAAAGTTCGAGATAGGCGCAGAGCACCGGTGTGCCGGGCGCGCTGGTGCGTATCCGGGCGGCGACGGCCTCGATGGGCGCGCGCCACAGCGGGTCGCGCGAGCCGTGGGCCAGCAGGATGATGCCGCGCAATGGCGTGGCTGTCGTCGTCATGGGCATGCGCTAGCGCCGCAGCACCAGCCAGCCGAAAGCGCCCAGCGAAACGGCCATGTACAGCAGGCCGGGCGTGGCGGCCGCCAGCCAGGGCATCCAGTTGCGCAGGTTGCCGATGTAGCCGAACACGTTGTTGAGCAGGAAGAAGCTGATGCCTATCATGACCCCGGCAAACACATAACCCGCGATGCCGCCGGAGCGGAAGTGCAGGTAGGCAAAGGGCAGGGCCAGGATCACCATCACCAGGCAGCTCAGCGGGTAGAACACCTTTTTCCAGAATTCGATTTCATAGCGCTGGGCCGTCTGGCCGTTGGCGTCCAGGTGGCGCACGTAGTTGAAGAGGTCTATGGTGCCCATGCGCTCGGGTTTGAGCAGCGCCACGGACACCATTTCGGCGCTGATTTCGGTGGGCCAGCGGAAGCTTTCAAGCACCGCGCGGTGGACCTTGGCGCGCTCTTGCGGCCTGACCGCGCCGGGCACGGTGCCGACCTCGAATTCCGCACGCGTGGCCTGCTGCAGCTGCCAGGCATCGCCGGCGGCAAAGCTCGCCAGCGGCGCCTGGGTGGTCGAGACGATCAGTCCCTTGTTGTTGAACTCGAACACCTGCACGCCCTGCATTTCGTTGTCGGGGGTGAGAGCCTTCACGTTGACCACGTAGGTGTTGTAGGCCTGTTTTTCCTTGAGCCAGGCGCCGGTCTGGCCTATGGTGATCTTGCTCTGGTAGCGCGCCTTGAGCAACTGGGCGGCCCGCTCGCTGGCCGGCGCCACGTAGTCGCCCACCACGAAGCTGAACACCACAAACAAGGCGCCCAGGGCCAGCAGCAGCTTCAGTGCGCGCCAGGGGCCCAGGCCGCTGGTGCGCAAAATGGTGTATTCGGAGCTCTGGGCCAGCCGGGCCATGACGAAGATCGTGCCGATCAGCACCGAAATGGGCAGCAGCTCGTAAAGGTGGTTGGGCACCAGCAGGCCCACATACAGCAGCGCATGGCGGATCTGGTAGATCTCGCCAGCATTGATGCCGTTGCTTTTGCCGAGGTATTGGAGTTCGTCAACCAGGTCGAAAAAGAAGAACAGGGCCAGGAAGCCGAGCGCCACCAGGGCGATGGCGGCCAGCACTTCTCCGTAAATCAGGCGGCGTATGGTTTTCATGGCAACTCGCTGTCGGTATTGCGCACGGCCATGGGCGCGCGCCTGAGGGGCCGGGCGGGCCTGAGCACCCAGTTGAACTGCCGCTTGGACAGCCAGGCCAGGCCCAGCAGCAGCACGCCGCCGTGCAGGGCCAGCAGGAAGTTGCTGAAGCTGATGAGGCCGACAAAAATCCAGCTTTGCCCGAGGTTGACCAGGTTGTTGTAGACCACGAAGGTCAGTAGCACAAAAATCATGTTGCCACTGCGCCCGCCGCGCGGGTTCACGCTGGCCAGGGCCACGGCCAGCACGACGAAGTTGATGGAGGCCAGCGCCAGCCCGAGGCGCCAGGCCAGCTCACTGAGGTTGCCGCGGCTGGGCGTCTTGACGAGGTCGCGGGTGGACAGCAGCTTGGCTTCCGGCGCGTTTTCGCTGAGCGGGTTGGCGTCGCCGGTCTTGGTGCCGTACTCCTCGAAGTCGCTGATCTTGAGCGCCGGCTGGCCGATCACGTTTTCCAGGCGCTGCCCGTTTTCCAGCATGAGGAACTGGGCGTCGTTCAGGGTCTCGATGCGGCCGGACCGCGCGGTGGTGATGGAGCTTTTGCCTTTTTCGGTGGCGGCGATGAAGACGTTGTTGCTGGACCGTGCGCCAGCCAGGTCGCGGTCGATGAAGAACACGCGATTGCCGCTGGAAGACTCCTGGAACTGGCCGGGGGCGATGCGGTCAATGTCGCCGCGCTGCTCGTAGCGGCTTTGCATGTCCTTGGTCTGCTGGTTGGTCCAGGGCCAGACGAACAGCGCCATCAGCGTGATCACCAGCAGCACCGGCCAGGCAAAGCGGAACAGCGGCCGCAAAAAGCCGGCCAGCCCCTGGCCGCTGGTGAACCACACCACCATTTCGCTGTCGCGGTACATGCGCGACAGGGTGCTGACCATGGCGATGAAGAGCGACAGTGTGAGGATGGTCGGCAGGCGGCCCAGCGCGGAGTAGGCCATGAAGAGCATGACGTCCTGCGGATTGATGAAACCGCGCGAGGCCTGGCCCAGTGTGCGGATCAGCACGATGGTCATCACGATGGTGACCAGCACCACCAGCGTGGCGCCGAAACTGCGTGCCAGCTCTTTGCGAATCGAAGATTGGAATAACATTGACTGAATATCTGCTTTTGCTTTGTTTTATTTTTGTTTCACTTCGGTTTATCCACCAGACCCTGAATTATGGACTTTGAACTCAAAACTCTGACCCGCGCCCGCATTTGCAGCGAAAAAACCGACGCACTGATCGTGCTCGTGCCCCAGGATACGGGGGCCGGCAGCGATCCGCTGTCGGCACTGACGGCTCTGGCCACCAAGTCAGGGGACTTCGAAGCCAAGCCGGGCAAGCTGCTGGCCGCCTACCGCGCGCCCGGCATCGCCGCCACGCGCCTGGTGCTGGCCGGGGTGGGGGACGCCAGCCCTAAACACATCCGCACCGCCGTCGCCGCGGCCCTGGGCGCCGTGAAAAACGGCAACACGCAGCGCGTGGTGCTGTGCCTGGACCTGCTGGACGCGCTGCAGGCCGAGGCCGTGCGCGCCGCCGTGACAGCCTGTGGCGATGCGACCTACGTTTACACCACCACCAAGTCCAAGGCCAGTCCCTCCAGGCTGCAGCGCGTGCTGATCGCCGTGGGCGATGCCGCGAGCGCCAAAGCGGCCAAGGCCGGCCTGGACAAGGGCACGGCCCTGCTCAAAGGCCTGGAATTCGCCAAGGAATGGGCCAACCGGCCGGCCAACCATGCCACGCCGACCTTGCTGGCCGGCGCCGCCAGGGAACTGGGCAAGTTGCGCAATATCAAGGTCGAAGTGCTGGGCCCTAAAGAGGTCGCCAAACTGGGCATGGGCTCCTTTATGGCCGTGGCCCAGGGCACGGCCGAGCCGCTGCGCTTCATCGTGCTGCGCTACGACGGTGCGGCCAAGACCGTGGCGCCTGTGGTGCTGGTCGGCAAAGGCATTACCTTCGACACGGGCGGCATTTCCATCAAGCCTGCCGCCGAGATGGACGAGATGAAGTTCGACATGTGCGGCGCTGCCAGCGTCCTGGGCACCTTCAGGGCCCTGGCCGAACTGCAGCCTGCCCTCAATGTGGTGGGCCTGATCCCCGCCTGCGAAAACATGCCGGGCGGCCGCGCCATCAAGCCGGGCGACGTGGTCACCAGCATGAGCGGGCAGACCATCGAGATCCTGAACACCGATGCCGAGGGACGCCTGGTGCTTTGCGACGCTTTGACTTACGCCGAGCGCTTCAAGCCCAGGGCCGTGGTCGACATCGCCACGCTCACGGGCGCCTGCGTGATCGCGCTGGGCGGCGTGCGCAGCGGGATGTTTTCGACCGACGATGCCCTGGCCGGGGCGCTGGCCCAGGCAGGTGAATCCTCCATGGACCTGTGCTGGAGGATGCCGTTGGACGACGATTACGCCGAAGGCCTGAAGACCAATTTTGCCGACGTCGCCAATGTGGCCGGCCGGGCCGGCGGTGCGATCACCGCGGCCAAGTTCCTGCAGCGCTTTGCGGCCAGCTTCCCCTGGGCGCACCTGGACATCGCCGGCACCGCCTGGAAAGGCGGCGCCGCCAAGGGCGCCACCGGCCGCCCCGTGCCGCTGCTGCTCGATTACCTCCTGGGCCAGATCGCATCAAGCCGGCCCAAAGCAGCCGCTAAACCCAAGGCTTCGGCAAAACCCAAAGCCGCCGCCAGAACACGGGCATGACCGAAATCGCCTTCCATTTCAACGTGCCTGACAAGCTGGCCTACAGCTGCCGGCTGTTGCGCAAGGCCTACCTGAGCGGGGCCAGCGTGGTGGTGACGGGTGAGCCGGCGATGCTGGCCGAGCTGGACCAGCTGATGTGGAGCTTTTCGCCCGCCGAGTTCGTTCCGCACTGCCGGGCCGGGGCGGCCGAGAGCACCTTGGCGGCATCGCCCGTGGTGCTGGCGGAATCGCTCCAGGCCTGCCCCCACTATGGCGTGCTGGTCAACCTGGGACAGGGCATCCCGCCCGAGTTCGAGCGCTTTGAGCGTTTTATAGAAGTGGTGGCGCAGGGCGACGAAGACCGCCTCGCCGCGCGCAGCCGCTGGAAGCATTACACCGACAGGGGTTATGCGATGAAACGGCATGACCTGGCCACGGCCGGGGAGGGTGCATGAACCGCCCGCCGCCCGCGCCGCCGCGCTTTGTGCCCACGCTGACGGAGGTCGTGCGGCCCGTCGCGGCCCCCATGCCGGCCCCGAGCCCGGCCGGTGCAACGGCAGCGCCCCCGACAGCATCCACTGCCGCACCCATGGCCGCACTGGCGGCTTCGCCGGACTTGCAGGAGCAGATGGTGCAGCGCGTGCTGCAGCGGGTGGACCTGATGCTGGACAGGCGTTTGCGCGAGGTGGTGGGCCAGCTCATTCTTGAACACACGCAAAGCCTGGCGCCGCGCCTTCGCGAAGAAATCGAGGGCGTCGTCCGCCAGTCCGTCAGCCAGGCTTTCGCGAATGAACGCACGCCGCCGGCGGCCGGCGGATAGGTCTCGCAGGTGACTGTTTGGATCCGCGAATTTTTCCCTCGCTGCAGCATCGCGGGCGCTGCTGAAACACGCGCTCACATAAGCCGATCTGCTCCCCGGGTAAACCCCCTTATCAGAAATTAACCTAGGGACGTTGCTATGGTGCGGGCCCGGAAATTGCGTTATGTTCGGCCCCGTTGAGTAAAAAAATTCGTTCTCAACCTTTAACGGTAATTTCCTAATCGGAGTGTTTTTATGCAAATGAAATTAAAACTGACAGTAGTGGCTGCCCTTGCTGCGGTGGCGGGTTTTGCTTCTGCCCAAGACGCAGTCGTCAAAATCGGCCATGTGGCACCGCTGTCCGGCTCGCAGGCCCATTACGGCAAAGACAATGAAAACGGCGTGCGCATGGCCATCGAAGACCTGAACGCGCAAAACGTGGTCATCGGCGGCAAGAAGGTCAAGTTTGAAATTGTTGCTGAAGATGACGCTGCTGATCCAAAACAGGGCACCGCAGCCGCACAAAAACTGTGCGACTCCAAAGTCGCCGGCGTGGTCGGCCACCTGAATTCCGGCACGACGATTCCTGCTTCCAAGGTTTACAACGATTGCGGCATTCCCCACGTCACGGGCGCTGCAACCAACCCCAACCTGACCAAGCCAGGCTACAAGACCACCTACCGCATCATTGCCAACGACAACGCCCTGGGCGCCGGCCTGGCTTTCTATGCCGCTGACGCACTGAAGCTGAAGAAGGTCGCCATCATCGACGACCGTACCGCTTACGGCCAAGGCGTTGCTGAAGTGTTCAAGAAGACGGCCCTGGCAAAAGGCATGACCGTCGTTGACGAACAGTTCACGACCGACAAAGCCACCGACTTCATGGCCATCCTGACCGCGGTCAAGGCCAAGGCTCCCGACGCCATCTTCTTCGGCGGCATGGACCCACAAGGCGGCCCGATGCTGCGCCAGATGGAGCAGCTCGGCATGGGCAACGTCAAGTACTTCGGCGGTGACGGCATCTGCACGGCCGAACTGGCCAAGCTGGCAGCCGGCSCCAAGACCATCAGCAATGTGGTCTGCGCTGAAGGCGGCGCTTCCCTGGCAAAAATGCCAGGCGGCGAAGCCTGGATGAAGCGCTACGAAGCCAAGTATCCGAAGCAGTTCCAGGTTTACAGCCCGTACACCTATGACGCGACCTTCGTCCTGGTTGACGCCATGAAGCGCGCCGGTTCCTGGGATCCAAAGGTCTACACCCCTGAGCTGATCAAGACCAACTTCAAGGGCGTAACCACCACCATCGCTTTTGAACCCAACGGCGAACTGAAGAACCCCGCCATCACCCTGTACGTCTACAAGGACGGCAAGAAATCCGCCCTGAACTGATCGTTCACCGCAGATAAAAAAGCCACCGCAAGGTGGCTTTTTTTTGCCCGTCTTTTGCTGAAGCCAGAAAGTGGAAAGCCTTGCCGGCTACGGCTGAAACAAGGAATCGTGGAAACATTGCCCGCAAAAAGACAATGCGGGCAAACGAACTCTTTTTACCGAACCAGAATGGATTCAGGCAGGGTTTTTGTGCTTCCGATAGGAATAAAGGATGACAGTGACCTGCCTGGAATGCACAAAACCAATCCGGCGAGGTACCCGTGGATCAGGGCCAGACGCGGCCCTTTCGAGATTACGCCCGGCGGATCAACCTTTTTCTTGGAGACGTCAAATGGCTAAAACGCAAGCAACCCCGGGAATTCCTTCAGGTTCCAGCAGCACGGAAACCGTTGCCGAACAGCTCGTGGTTCTTACCGATGTTCTGGGGCGTAAATTGAAGATCAAGCCCATCGACATCCTCTACGAAAGCCAGCTCACGCGGATGTTCGGCACTGAAGCGGCGGCCAATCTCCCCTACATGATGGGCTTTGTCTATCCCGCTGCCTCGGTCTGCGAAATAGACGGCGTGCCGTATCCGCGTCCCACCAGCCAGCAGGAAGTCGACGATGCCATTGAGCGCTTGGGCCGCGAAGGTTTTGCCGCATTTCTGCAGCACATGCAATCCGAAGTGGAGAAGATCAAGCAGATGGTGGAAGCCGACGTGGAGACAAAGCCGGAGTAGCCGGACTGGCGAGCGTCAGAGCTCGATGTAAGACCAAAATGAAAAACGGGGCGCAAGGCCCCGTTTTCATTGACTCACTGGCGGAAGAGGCGGGATTCGAACCCGCGGTAGGTTTAACCCTACGCACGCTTTCCAGGCGTGTGACTTAAACCGCTCATCCACCCTTCCGCGAAGCCTTTGATTATAGCAGTGCCCAGGCCTGCTGGCCGGGAAATACGCCATAAATGCACACGCTAATGAACGGCGCCCTGGAAGCGGTGTTTCTCCAGTTGGGCCAGGGTGACAAATTCCAGTGTCTTGCCGTGGGTGGACTCAAGGATGACGGGTGGTGCAAAGCCGGCTTCCAGCGCTTCCCGCCAGCGGTTGGCGCACAGGCACCAGCGGTCGCCCGGTTTGAGCCCGGCGAAGCGGTGGGCAGGCCGTGGTGTGCTCAGGTCGTTGCCGTGCAGGGCGGAAAACGCCAGGAACCCGGCGGTGACCCGCACGCAAACCAGATGGGAGCCGAGGTCCGAGGCGTCCGTGTTGCAGCAGCCGTCGCGAAAGTAGCCGGTGAGCGGGTCGTAGGAACAGGGCACGAGGTCCGTGCCCAGGACGTTTTTTGCGGTCATGGCTTTCTCATAGCTGTTTTCCCGGCAGACCCGTATTACACCTTGTTGGCTTGCACCATCTTCATGGCGGAGCTGATGAGGGAACCGACTTCCGTCATGTTGCTGGGCACGATCAAGGTGGTCTTGGCGTCCTTGGCCACCTTGGAGTAGGCGTCCACCGCCTGCTGGGCGACCTTGAGCTGGACTGCCTGCTCGCCGCCGGGCTGGCGGATGGCGGCGGCCACCATTTCGATGGCTTTGGCATTGGCGTCGGCGACGGCCATGATGGCGGCCGCTTCACCCTGGGCATTGTTGATGGCGGCCAGCTTTTCGCCTTCGGAGCGGGCGATGAAGGCCTCGCGTTCACCGGTGGCGATATTGATCTGCTCCTGGCGGCGGCCTTCCGAGGCGGCGATCAGCGCGCGTTTTTCGCGCTCGGCGGTGATCTGCGACTGCATGGCGTGCAGGATTTCCTTGGGTGGCGTCAGGTCCTTGATTTCATAACGCAGGACCTTCACGCCCCAGTTCAGCGCTGCTTCATCAATGGCGGCCACAACCTGCGCGTTGATGATGTCGCGCTCCTCAAAGGTCTTGTCGAGCTCCAGCTTGCCGATGACGGAGCGCAGCGAGGTCTGGGCCAGCTGGGTGACGGCCACGATGTAGTTGGACGAGCCGTAGCTGGCGCGCATCGGATCGGTGACCTGGAAATACAGGATGCCGTCSACCTGTAGCTGCGTGTTGTCGCGCGTGATGCAAACCTGGCTGGGCACGTCGAGCGGGATTTCCTTGAGGCTGTGCTTGTAGGCAACGCGGTCCACGAAGGGAATCAGCCAGTTCAGGCCGGGCGTCAGCGTTCCGGCGTATTTCCCCAGGCGTTCCTTGACCCAGGCATTCTGCTGGGGCACGACCTTGATGGCGCGGATGACAAAGATCATCCCGACGATGAAAACGATAAGTGCTACATAAGACGACATGTTGATTCCCTCAGATTTTTTCTACGACCAGTTTGCTGCCAATGACTTCCCGGATACGGTGCGGACCCGTGGAGGGCGTTGCTCCGGCCGCTTGCACAACCGCCCATTGCGCGCCGCGGTAGCGCACCAGCGCCGTACCGTCGGCCTGCCAGTCGTCGACCTGCACGGTCTCGCCGACATCCATGTTGACGTCCGGGTTGGTCCCGGGCGGCAGGGCTTCGGGGCCCCGGCCCCGGACAAAATGGGCAATGCCAACGGTGGCCGAGCCCACCACGGCCGCGGTGATCAGCTGCACGGACGTCGATGCGCCCAGATGGGCGGCGACGGCAGCGGCCGCCAGCCCCACGGCCACCATCAGCAGGTAAAACGTTCCCGTCGCCAGTTCCACCGCGACGGCCACGCCGGCCAGCAGCCACCAGATCGTCGATTCACTCATGCATCCTCCTTTTGTAGGTCATCCGCTACATTTTGGGGCAATTAGACCCCAAGACAAGCGTAGCGCAACAATATGTCCTTACACTTCGCTGCTTGGAAAAAGCTTCCTATCACCGCTCGGGCTCAACCTGTCTATGCCTTTTGAGCGTTCCCCATGCCCTCCGACAGGTTCAGGGCGCCCTTGAACTGCTCTCCCCGTCATGAAATTCCGCTTTCCCATCGTCATCATTGACGAAGATTTTCGTTCCGAAAATACCTCCGGCCTGGGTATCCGCGCGCTGGCGCAGGCCATTGAAAGCGAGGGCTTCGAGGTACTGGGCGTCACCAGCTACGGCGACCTCTCGCAGTTCGCCCAGCAGCAAAGCCGGGCCAGCGCCTTTATTTTGTCGATCGACGACGAAGAGTTCTCGCCCGGGCCCGATCTCGACCCCGCCGTGCTGAACCTGCGTACCTTTATCGAAGAGGTGCGCCGCAAGAACCTGGACGTGCCGATCTATGTCTATGGCGAGACCAAGACCTCGCGCCACATCCCCAACGACATCCTGCGTGAGCTGCACGGCTTCATCCACATGTTCGAGGACACGCCCGAGTTCGTGGCGCGCCACATCCTGCGGGAGGCCAAGAGCTACCTGGAAGGCGTGCAGCCGCCGTTTTTCAAGGCCTTGCTCGACTACGCCGAGGACGGCTCCTATTCCTGGCACTGCCCCGGCCATTCGGGCGGCGTCGCTTTCCTCAAAAGCCCCGTCGGGCAGATGTTCCACCAGTTCTTCGGCGAGAACATGCTGCGCGCCGACGTCTGCAACGCGGTGGAAGAGCTCGGCCAGCTGCTGGACCACGACGGCGCCATCGGCGCCAGCGAGCGCAACGCCGCGCGCATCTTCAACGCCGACCATTGCTTCTTCGTGACCAACGGCACGTCCACCAGCAACAAGATGGTCTGGCACCACACGGTGGCGCCGGGCGATGTCGTGGTGGTCGACCGCAACTGCCACAAATCCATCCTCCACTCCATCATCATGACGGGTGCGATTCCGGTGTTTTTGAAGCCCACGCGCAACCACTTCGGCATCATCGGGCCGATTCCGCAGAGCGAGTTCGAGCCGGAAGCGATCCGCGCCAAGATCGATGCCAACCCGCTGCTCAAGGGCGTGGACAGCAGCAAGGTCAAGCCGCGTGTACTGACGCTGACGCAGTCGACCTATGACGGCGTGCTCTACAACACCGAGACCATCAAGGGCATGCTGGACGGCTACATCGACAACCTGCACTTCGACGAGGCCTGGTTGCCGCATGCGGCCTTCCATCCCTTCTATGGCGCCTACCATGCCATGGGCAAAAACCGCATCCGGCCAAAAACCGCCGTGGTCTATGCCACCCAGTCCATCCACAAGCTGCTGGCCGGCATCAGCCAGGCCAGCCACGTGCTGGTGCAGGACTCGCAGAATGTGAAGCTGGACAGGCACCTCTTCAACGAGGCCTACCTGATGCACACCTCGACCTCACCGCAATACAGCATCATCGCCAGCTGCGATGTGGCCGCGGCCATGATGGAGCCGCCCGGCGGCACCGCGCTGGTCGAGGAAAGCATCGCCGAGTCGCTGGATTTCCGCCGTGCGATGCGCAAGATCGACGAGGAATACGGCGACGACTGGTGGTTCAAGGTCTGGGGGCCGGACAAGCTGGTCGAAGAGGGCATCGGCGAAGCCCAGGACTGGATCATCAAAGGCGAATCCCGCAGCGCCAAAACGGCCCGCAATGGCGCCAACAACTGGCACGGCTTCGGCCAGATGGCGACTGGCTTCAATATGCTGGACCCGATCAAGTGCACCATCGTCACGCCCGGGCTGGATTTGAACGGCAAGTTCGCCAAAACCGGCATCCCGGCCAGCATCGTGACCAAGTTCCTGGCCGAGCACGGCGTGATCGTTGAGAAAACCGGCCTCTACAGCTTCTTCATCATGTTCACCATCGGCATCACCAAGGGCCGCTGGAACACGCTGCTGACGGCGCTGCAGCAGTTCAAGGACGACTACGACAAGAACCAGCCGATGTGGCGCATCCTGCCTGAGTTCTGCCAGAAGTACCCAAAGTACGAGCGCATGGGCCTGGCCGACCTGTGCCAGCACATCCATACGCTGTACGCGAAGTACGACATCGCGCGGCTGACGACCGAGGTCTACCTGAGCGACCTGGCGCCCGCCATGAAGCCCAGCGACGCCTATTCCCACATCGCCCACCGCACGACGGAGCGGGTCGAGATCGACCACCTGGAGGGCCGCATCACCGTGGGCCTGGTCACGCCGTACCCGCCGGGCATCCCGCTGCTGATTCCGGGCGAGGTCTTCAACAAGCGCATCGTCGACTACCTGAAGTTCTCGCGCGAATTCAACGCCCAGTGCCCGGGTTTCGAGACCGACATCCATGGACTCGTCGAAGAGGTCGATGCCAAAGGCAAGACCCGCTACTACGCCGACTGCGTCAAGAAATAGACCCGGTGGTAGGCCCGGAGCCGGGTGCGCACCCGCCCGGCTTAAAGGGCGTCGTCCCGCATCCGCATGAAGCTCGCGAAGCGCGGAATGCCGCTGTCGTTGAGGCCGCGAAAACGGTAGGTGACGGTACTGCCCACGGGCGGCGGGTTCTGGCGCAACTCGTCGCTGAGGCCGCTGCCCAGCTTGAAACGCTGGCCGGCCTTGCCGTCCGCGCCCGGAATTTCCACCAGCAGCGCCCCAACCATGCCCGCGTATTTTCCCTGGCCGGGGAGGTGCGCCACCACGCGGGCCTCGTTGTCTTCATGCGGCTTGGCCTTGAGCAGGTCGTCGCTGCGCTGGCCTTTGTAAAACGACGCCCCCCGGTGCAGCATCAGGCCTTCGCCGCCATGCTTGACGGTGGTGGCCAACAGCGCCTGCAGGGCCGCATGGTTGGCCACCTTGGACTGCGCCACGGCGTGCACCCAGGGCTGGTCGATACGGCTCACCACCCCATTCAGCGCGGGAATGCGTTCGCTGAACGGGCCGCCTTGCGCCGGCAGGTCGAACACCATGAAACGCATGGCCCGCCAGGCCGCCGCGTCCGGGCTTTGCTGGCGCACGGTGGACATCGCCCGGGAAAACTGGCCGTGGCCCGCCCAAAGCTCGCCGTCCAGCGGCACCTTGGGCCAGCCGGCCGTGAACCAGGCCGGCGCGGCGATGCGTTCCCCGCCACGGGTCAGCAGCTTTTCACCATCCCAGTAGCCGCGCACGCCGTCGTATTTTTCGCTGACCCAGTAGTCGGGCACGGAGGTGCCTGGGCGATAGACCTTGGCGAGCATCAGCTCCGGCGCCTGCGGGGCAGCCGCCAAAGCCAGGGCCGAGGTGGGCAGGGCGGGCGTCAACAGGCCTGCGAGGACCAGCAGCAGGTGTAGCGCCTTGAGGTGAAAAAAAGTCGCTGGCGCCAAAGCGCGGGAGGAAGGGGGTTGGAATGGATGCTGGGTCGCCATGGTGTTGTTGACTTTAAGCTGTATGAATGTACAGTCTATAGTCCCGTGCCGGACGCTGCAAGCGTCCCTTCAGCAAACTGTTGAGGGCGCGCCACACGCGCGTGCTTCCCTTCCAGATTATTGAGAAAAAAGGATGCAAAACATGACTCACCAAGGAAGTTGCCATTGCGGAAGGATTGCCTTCGAGGTTGAAGGCCAACCCACCAGCGCGCTGGCCTGCAATTGCTCCATGTGCTCGCGCAAGGGATCGTTGCTCTGGTTTGTTCCGCACGAGCAGTTGCGCCTGCTGACCCCCGACGAGAACGCCAGCACCTATTTGTTCAACAAGCACCTCATTCGCCACCGGTTTTGCCCCACCTGCGGCATCCACCCTTATGGCGAGGGCACAGGCCCGGATGGCAAGCGCATGGCGGCCATCAACCTGCGCTGCGTGCAGGATCTGGACCTCGCCGCCATTCCCGTCCAGCATTTCAACGGGCGGGATTCCTAGCCAATAATCATCAGACCCGAAGCCGCCTGCGCGCGGGCTTTGTCCCGTGGACTTTTCACCCCGAGGAACCATGACCTCCAGCGATATCGAATCCATAGAGCGGGCCACCCTGGCCGCGGTGTCTCCCGAAGCCGTGGAGGAATTCCAGGGCTGGCTTTTGCCTTTTGACGGCGGCACCGTCAGCCGGGCCCACAGCGCCGTGCCGCTACGCCACGTACCGGCTGAGGAGGGCTTGGTCGACCAGGTCGAAGCGCGTTATCGGGCGCGCGGCCTGCACACGGTGTTCCGCCTGGCAAATGAGGCCTGCTTCGACGGCCTGCGGCAGGAACTGGCGCGGCGCGGATACCAGGCCGGGAAACCCGTGCTGGTCCAGGTTGCGACTGTCCAGGCCATGCGCGCGGCCAGTGCGGCCGCACCAGCGGAAACCGACGATGCGCCCGATGCTGCATGGGCAGCGCTATTTTTGGCCGAGGGTTTTGATCCGGTGGACGGCGCCAGCCGCGTCAAGGCCTTGAGCCGCGCCCGCGGGTCCGTCTATGCCAGCGTCCGCGAGAACGGCAAAACCGTGGCGGCGGGCGCCGGCGCGTTCAGCCATGGCTGGTCCAGCGTGCACGGCATGCGCACCGACCAGGCTTGCAGGGGCAGGGGACTGGCCGGGCGTGTGCTGGCGGGGATCGCCGGGGTGGCCGAACAGCGCGGCATCACGCGGGCGTTTTTGCAGGTCGAAGACGTCAATGCCGCGGCGCTGGCGCTGTACCGGCGCGCGGGTTTTGCCTCCGTCTGGAGTTACGACTACTGGCGGCAGCCCTGAACAGGCGCACCCCGCCAGGCCAGTTTCAAGCCGCTTCGGCGGGCTCGGCGATGCCGCCCACGACGTGGCTGAAGCCGCCATCGACATAGGTGATCTCGGCGCTCACGCCGCCGGCCAGGTCGCTCAGCAGGAAGGCCGCCACGTTGCCCACGTCTTCAATCGTCACGTTGCGGCGTATCGGCGAAGCCTCGGCGACTACGCTCAAAATCTTGCCGAAGCCCTTGATGCCGCTGGCCGCCAGGGTTTTGATAGGGCCGGCGCTGATGCCGTTGACGCGCATGCCTTTGGGACCCAGCGACTCGGCCAGGTAGCGCACCGAGGCTTCCAGGCTGGCCTTGGCCAGGCCCATGGTGTTGTAGTTGGGCACGGTGCGCACCGCGCCCAGGTAGGTCAGCGTGAGCAGGGCGGATTTTTTGTTCAGGTAGGGCAGGGCGGCCTTGGCCATGGCCGGAAAGCTGTAGGCGCTGATGTCGTGGGCGATCTTGAAGCCCTCGCGCGACAGGCCGTCCAGGAAATCACCGGCGATTGCCTCACGCGGCGCATAACCGATGCTGTGCACAAAGCCGTCAAAGGTCGGCCAGGTCTGGGACAGGTCGGCGAATAGCTTGGCGATCTGGGCGTCGTCGCCCACGTCGCAGTCAAAAATCAGCTTCGAGTCGAAATCGGCGGCGAATTCCGTGATGCGGTCCTTGAAGCGCTCGCCCACGTAGCTGAAGGCCAGTTCGGCGCCTTGCGCATGGCAGGCCTTGGCGATGCCGTAGGCGATGGAACGGTTGGACAGCACGCCCGTGATCAACAGTTTTTTGCCAGTGAGGAATCCGGTGTGTGTCGCCATGCAAGTGCTCCAGTAAATGTGCTGAGGGTGGGCTGGCAGGGGGCGCGAGATATGCGCGCCGGAAATTTGCCGACCCAAGTAGTGCAGAATTGTCGCATGCGAAGTTTGCTGCTCTGGGTCCTGCTGGGAGTTTCATTGCCATCGTGGGCCGCGCACGGCTACGCGCTCTGGGGCGACCTCAAATACCCCGTCGGCTTTGCCCATTTCGATTACGTCAATCCCGCCGCGCCCAAAGGCGGGGACCTGCGCCTGGTCAGCAACCTTCGCTATTCGACCTTCGACAAATACAACCCCTTCACCATCAAGGGCTCGGCGCCGGCCTACCTGTCGACGTTGATGTTCGATTCGCTCCTGGCCGGCTCCATGGACGAGACCGCCGCGGGCTATGGCCTGCTGGCCGAGGACGTGGAGGTCGCGCCCGATAGGCTAAGCGTGGTGTTCCGCCTGCGGCCGCAAGCAAAGTTCCATAACGGGACGCCGGTGGAGGCCGCGGACGTCAAGCACAGCTACGATACGCTGATAGGCCCTTACACTTCGCCCGGTTACAAGACCGCGCTGGAGGACGTGGCGGGTTGCGACGTGATCGACGCGCGCACGGTGCGTTACCGGTTCAAGAAGCCCTACCGCGAACTGCCCCTGACGGTTGGCGGCCTGCCGGTGTTCAGCCGCGCATGGGGCGTGGTGAACGGCAAGCCCAAGCGCTTCGACGACGTCGTGATGGACGTGCCCATCGGCAGCGGGCCTTACAAAATAGGCCCGGTGCGTTTCGGCAAGGACATCACCTATGTTCGCGATCCCAACTACTGGGCCCGCGATTTGAACGTGCGGCGCGGCGGCTACAACTTCGATCGCATCACCGTGAAGATCTACAAGGACAGCACCGCGCGGCTGGAGGCCCTGAAGGCGGCCGAGTTCGACATGATGAGCTTTTACTCGGCCGGCGACTGGGCACGCCGTGTAACGGGCAAGCGCTTCGATTCGGGCGAATTGGTCAAGCAGGAATTCCAGCACCGCCAGCCGTCCGGGTTCCAGAGCTATGTGCTCAACAGCCGCAAGCCCATGCTCTCCGACCCGCGTGTGCGCGAGGCCCTGGACCTGGCTCTGGACTACGAATGGATGAACCGGCAGTTGTTCTACAACGGCTATCCGCGCGTGAAAGACCTGTTCGGCAACACGGACTGCGCCGCCACCGGCCAGCCATCACCGGACGAGCTGGCTCTGCTGGAACCCTTGCGCGCCAAAGTGCCTGCCGCGGTGTTCGGGCCCATGTACCAGCCGCCCGAAACGACCGGTGAAGGCCAGTCGTTGCGCAACAACCTGCGCAAGGCACAGGCCTTGCTCAAGGATGCCGGTTGGACCTACCGCGACGGCGCGCTGYGCAATGTCAAGGACGAGGCCATGGTGCTCGACTACCTGGACAGCCGTGACACGGGCATGCGCACCGTTGGGCCCTGGATGCGCAACCTGGAAAAGCTGGGCATCACGCTGCGCTTCTCGCCGGTTGACTTCGCGCTCTACCAGCAGCGGCTGGACAAATTCGAGTTCGACATCACGACCATTAACTTCCCGGGCACGCACGACCCGGGCCAGCAACTGAGCGACATCTTCGGCAGCAAGGCGGCCGACACTGAGAGTTCGGGCAATTACTTCGGCGTCAAGAGCCCGGCCGTGGATGCACTGGTCACCGCGGTGGTCAGCGCCAGGACCAAGGCCGAACTGATCCCGGCCTGCCGAGCGCTGGACCGTGTGATCATGCATAGCCACTACCTGATCCCCCAGTGGACGCTGACGTCTCACCGCGTCGCCTACAACGGCTGGCGGCTGGGCTTCAAGCCGCCGATGCCGCCCTATGCCGGGGCGGAAGACTGGGTGATGATGGCCTGGTGGGCCAAACCTGCACCCCAAGGAAAATAAGCAACATGCTCGCCTACGTCGTCAAACGCCTGCTGCTGATGATCCCCACTTTGCTGGGCGTTCTGCTGATTACCTTTGCCGTCGTCCAGTTCGTGCCTGGCGGACCGGTGGAGCAGTATCTGTCGGATGCCAAAGGCGGCTTCGGCGGCGTGGAGTCGGGTGGCTCCAGCTACCGTGGTAACCAGGGTGTGGATCCCAAGCGGCTGGAGGCAATCAAGGCCCTGTATGGTTTCGACAAACCGGCCCACGAGCGGCTGGTGCAGATGCTGGGCCAGTTCGCGCGCTTCGATCTAGGCAAGAGCTTTTTCCAGAACAAGGATGTGTGGACGCTGATCCTCGAGAAGCTGCCGGTGTCTATCAGCCTGGGACTGTGGACTTTTTTCATCAGTTACGGCGTGGCCGTGCCCTTGGGTGTGGCCAAGGCGGTGAGGGCGGGGAGCAAGTTCGATCTGATCACCACCTTGCTGATCCTGGTAGGTTATGCCATTCCGGGCTTTGTGCTGGGCGTTGTGTTGCTGGTGATCTTTGGCGGCCAGTTGCAGTGGTTTCCGTTGCGCGGGCTTACGTCGCCCAACTGGGACGAGCTCAACTGGGGCGCGAAGATCGTGGACTACCTCTGGCACATCACGTTGCCGGTGACGGCCATGGTTTTCGGCAGTTTCGCGGTGACCGCCATGCTGACCAAGAACTCGTTCCTGGAGGAGATTCGCAAGCAATATGTGTTGACCGCGCGCGCCAAGGGCCTGGCCGAAAACCGCGTGCTTTGGAAGCATGTGTTTCGTAATGCGCTGATTCCCATCATCACGGGATTTCCCGGTGCGTTCATCGGGGCGTTCTTCACGGGGTCACTGTTGATCGAAACGCTGTTTTCGCTGGATGGCCTGGGCTTGCTCAGCTACGAGAGTGTGATCCGGCGCGACTATCCCGTGGTGCTTGGAACCCTTTATCTGTTCACGTTGATAGGGCTTTTAACCAAGCTGATCAGCGACCTCTCTTACGTACTGGTGGACCCTCGTGTCAAATTCGACTAGCACTGGCGCCTCCACGCTTGCGGGGGGTGTTGCCTCTGGGGGCGGTCCGGCGGCGCTCCACGTCAGCCCCGCCCGTCGCGCCTGGCGGCGATTTCGCCGCAACCCGCTGGGTTTCTGGAGTCTGGTGATCTTCAGTGCGATGGTGGTGCTCAGCCTGTTCGCCGAAGTCATCTCCAACGACCAGCCGCTGATCGTGCGCTACGAGGGGGCCATCTATTTCCCCATCGTCAAGGACTACTCGGAGCAGACCTTCGGCGGTGATTTCCCCGCGCCCGCCGACTACCTGGACCCCTTCATCCGCGACCGTATCACGAGCGGTGGCAACTGGGCGATCTATGCGCCCAACCCTTACGGCCCCAAGACCCTGAACTACTTCGCCAAGTCCCCCAGCCCGGCCGCGCCCACGCGCGATAACTGGTTCGGCACCGATGACCGGGGGCGTGACCTGCTGGCACAACTGATCTACGGATTTCGCGTCAGTGTTCTCTTCGGACTGGCGCTGACCGTGACCGGCACGGCGCTGGGCATCCTGGCGGGTGCGGTGCAGGGGTATTTCGCGGGTAAGACCGACCTGGTGATGCAGCGCCTGATCGAGATCTGGAGCGCGATGCCTGCACTCTATTTGCTCATCATCTTCAGTGCCATCTTCGCGCCCAGCATCGCGCTGCTGCTGATCCTGTTGTCGGTGTTCGGCTGGATGGACCTGGCCGACTACGTGCGCGCGGAGTTCCTGCGAAACCGGCAGATGGACTACGTGCGGGCGGCCAAGGCTCTTGGCGTGGGTACTTGGCAGATCATGTGGCGCCACATCCTGCCCAACAGCATGACCCCGGTGGTGACTTTTCTGCCGTTTCGCATGAGCGGCGCAATCCTGGCGCTGACCTCTCTCGATTTCCTCGGCCTGGGTGTGCCGCCAGGCACGCCTTCACTCGGCGAACTGCTGTCCCAGGGCAAGAACAATATTGACGCCTGGTGGATTTCTCTTTCGACTTTTGCGGTGCTGGTCATAACACTGCTGTTGCTCWCCTTCATGGGTGACGCCCTGCGCGACGCCATGGACCCCAGGAAGGCCGACTGATGGCAACACCGCTGCTCGACGTCCAGAACCTGCGGATCTCGTTTGCGGGCAAGTCCGTGGTCCACGGCATTGATTTTTCCATCGCGCCCGGCGAAAAGCTAGCGCTGGTGGGCGAGTCCGGCTCGGGAAAGACGGTGACCGCGCTGAGCCTGCTGCGGCTGGCGCAAAACGCCGCAGTGGCGGGGAAGGCCGTTTTTACCGGCGTGGATGCGGCCGACCGCACGGCCAGCGGGGCGCCGCCCAAGGCGCCCGTCGATTTGCTGTCCCTGTCCGAGGCATCCTTGCGCGGGATTCGAGGCCGCGACATCGCGATGATCTTCCAGGAGCCCATGACTGCGCTCAACCCGCTCTACAGCGTAGGTGACCAGATTGCCGAAGTGCTCCAGGTCCACAAAAGCCAGACCCGGGCCGAAGCGATGCGGGGTGCGATCGCCTTGCTGGCCGATACCGGCATTCCGGAGCCTGAGCGCCGCGCCAATGCTTTGCCGCACCAGCTCTCGGGCGGGCAGCGGCAGCGGGCCATGATTGCCATGGCGCTGGCCTGCCAGCCCCGGCTGCTGCTGGCCGATGAACCCACCACTGCGCTGGACGTCACCCTGCGCGGCCAGATCCTGGACCTGCTGGGCGAGCTGCAGCAGCGCAACGGCATGGCCGTGCTGCTGATCACCCACGACCTCAACCTGGTGCGCAAGTTCGCCGACCGGGTGGCGGTGATGGAAAACGGCCGTATCGTGGAGCAGGGCGCTGTCGCCGAGGTGTTCGCCCGGCCGCAGCACCCCTACACCCGCAAGCTGATCGACAGCAAGCCGCAGCGCGACGGGCTGTCGGCGGCCGGCGCCGCGGCGGATGCCGCCGTCACGATGACGGCGCAGCGGCTGCGTGTGGCCTATCCGGTGCCCATCCCCGGTATCCGCGGCTGGTTCCGGCGCGGCGAATTTGTGGCGGTGAAAGAAGCGAGTTTCCAGATTCCGGCCGGCAGGACGCTGGGCGTGATCGGCGAATCGGGCTCGGGCAAGTCCACCCTAGCGCTGGCCAGCCTGGGCCTGCTGCCTTTCTCGGGGCAGCTGCAGGCGGCCGGCCAGGCCTGGGGCAAGGAGGCCGCGCGCAACAAGGCCATGCGCCGCGCGGTCCAGGTGGTGTTCCAGGACCCGTTTTCCTCGCTGTCGCCGCGCATGACCGTCGAAGCCATCGTGGAGGAGGGCCTGCGTGTGCATGAACCCGGCCTGCCCGACGCCGGCCGGCGCGAGCGCGCCTTGCAGGCCCTGGCGGATGTCGGCATGACGGAGGCCCAGTTTCCGGGCCTGCTACAGCGCTACCCACACGAGTTTTCAGGCGGGCAGCGCCAGCGCCTGGCGATTGCCCGGGCGCTCATCGTCAACCCCAGCCTGCTGGTGCTGGACGAGCCGACCAGCGCGCTGGACGTGACCATCCAGAAGCAGGTGCTGGGCCTGCTGCAAAGGCTGCAGCGCGAGCGCGGCCTCAGTTATTTGCTGATCACCCACGACGTTGACGTCATCCGCGCCATGGCGCATGAGGTCATGGTGATGAAGGACGGCGACGTGCTGGAATCCGGCTCGCTCGGCGAGGTGCTGGATTCGCCGCGCCATCCTTACACACGGGTCCTTGTGACGGCCGCATAAGGAGGCATTTGAGTACTTGATAAATTACTTTAGATAAATAAAAAATCTATTTGATTTAAAAAGAGAATTTCAAAACTCTTGGGTGTGCATTGAAAATCGGGATGCCGTGCCCATCTCTTTAAACATCTGCTGTTTTCCCCATGCGGCCCAAGGCATGGGGGCGCGATGCAGAACCCAATGAAAAAAGATGACCCGGAGGCCGTGAGCAGGTTTCCGGCAGCGGTGCTCGTTTCAGGCACGGAAATTGTTTGCATCGAAGGGCGCAGCACGTTACAATAGGAGCTTCACGACCAAATGGGCGGGTTTTCACCGCCCATTTTTTTTGGGCGTTTGTTTTTGAACTATTGACTTAAAAACGGGTTTTAGAGACTGAATGGCATTGCAAGAGACGATTGAGCAGACTGTGACGGGACTGGGCTACGAGCTGGTCGAGATCGAGCGCACCGGCGGCGGTTTGCTGCGTGTCACGATCGACATGCCTTACGTCCAGGGCGCCGAACAGTTCATCAACGCCGAAGACTGCGAGAAAGTCACCCGCCAGCTGCAGTTCGTGCTGGAAGTCGAGGGCGCCGAATACGCCCGGCTGGAGGTCAGTTCCCCCGGCATCGACAGGCCCCTGCGCAGCGAAAAGGATTTTGAGCGTTTTGCCGGCGAACTCGTCGACATCACGCTGAAGGCGCCGATTGGCGTGGCGGCCAGCGCCGGTTCGACGGTGGCGGCCAGCCGCAAGAAATTCCGCGGCACGCTGGAGCGCGCCGAGGCTGGCTGGCAGATCGTCTGGAGTGACGAGCCCGCCGCCAAACCCGGCCAGAAGATCAGCAAGAAGAGGATTCCCGCACCGTTGCAGGCGCTGGGTTTCACGCTCGACGAACTTCACCAGGCGCGCCTTGCGCCCGTGGTGGACTTCAAGGGCCGCAAACCCAAATCAGCCCCCGGTACCGGCTCCTCGACAGAGAATTAAATTTCAAGAAATGAAGAAAGGCAGGCTTGTGAAATGAATCGCGAACTGTTGATGTTGGTTGATGCCATCTCGCGTGAAAAAAATGTGGAACGCGACGTCGTTTTCGGCGCCGTTGAGCTCGCGCTCGCCTCGGCCACCAAAAAGGTGTACGAGGGCGAGGTCGACATCCGCGTGGCCGTCGACCGTGACAGCGGCAATTACGAGACCTTCCGCCGCTGGCTGGTGGTGCCCGACGAAGCCGGCCTGCAGAACCCCGAAGCCGAAGAGCTGGTGAGCGACGCGCGCGACGAAATCGCCGACATCGAAGAAGGCGACTACATCGAAAAGCCGGTTGAAAGCCTGCCCATAGGCCGCATCGGCGCGCAAGCGGCCAAACAGGTCATCCTGCAGAAAATCCGCGACGCCGAGCGCGAAATGCTGCTCAACGACTTCATGTCGCGCGGCGACAAGATTTTCGTCGGCACCGTCAAGCGCATGGACAAGGGCGACATCATCGTCGAATCCGGCCGCGTCGAAGGGCGCCTGCGCCGTGGCGACATGATCCCCAAGGAAAACCTGCGCTCCGGCGACCGCGTCCGCGCCATGATCATGGAGGTCGACACCACCCTGCGCGGCGCGCCCATCATCCTCTCGCGCACCGCGCCCGAGTACATGATCGAGCTGTTCCGCCAGGAAGTGCCTGAAATCGAGCAAGGCCTGCTGGAGATCAAATCCTGCGCCCGTGACCCCGGTTCGCGCGCCAAGATCGCCGTGCTGTCGCACGACAAGCGTGTCGACCCCATCGGCACCTGCGTCGGCGTGCGCGGCACCCGCGTCAACGGCGTGACCAACGAACTCGCCGGCGAACGCGTCGACATCGTGCTGTGGAGCGAAGACCCGGCCCAGTTCGTCATCGGCGCGCTGGCCCCGGCCAACGTGTCGTCCATCGTGGTGGATGAAGAGCGCCATGCCATGGACGTTGTCGTTGATGAGGAAAACCTGGCGATTTCGATCGGCCGCGGCGGCCAGAACGTGCGCCTTGCCGCCGAGCTGACCGGCTGGAAGATCAACATCATGACGGCCGACGAGTCGGCCCAGAAGCAGGCCAGCGAGACCGACACCAGCCGCAAGCTTTTCATGGAGAAGCTCGACGTGGACGAGGAAATCGCCGACATCCTGATCTCCGAAGGCTTCACCAGCCTCGAAGAAGTGGCCTATGTGCCGCTGCAGGAAATGCTGGAGATCGAATCCTTCGACGAAGACACCGTCAATGAGCTGCGCACGCGCGCCAAAGACGCGCTCCTGACGATGGAAATCGCCAAGGAAGAAAATGCCGAGGGCGTTTCGCAGAACCTGCGCGACGTCGAAGGCCTCACGCCAGAGCTGATCGCCAAATTGACCGAAGCGGGCATCACCACCCGCGACGACCTGGCCGACCTGGCTGTGGACGAACTCACCGATATCACCGGCCAGTCTTCGGACGAGGCCAAAGCCCTGATCATGACCGCTCGCGCGCATTGGTTTACCGATGAGCCCGCTGCCGCTGACACCCCTGCACCCGCAGCGGCCCAAGAGCAATGATCATGAAAGGCCTGCAGGAAAAAAACATATGTCCAGTACCACTACCGTCGCTGAATTCGCAGCTGAACTCAATAAATCTCCCGCCACGCTGATCGAGCAATTGACCAGCGCGGGCGTCGCCAAGGCGCAAGCCAGCGACCCCCTGTCCGAGGCGGACAAGCAAAAGCTCCTGGGCTATTTGCAGGCCAGCCACGGCACTGTCACGGCCGAGCGCAAAAAAATCACGCTGGTGAAGAAATCCACCAGCGAAATCAAGCAAGCCGATGCCACCGGCAAGGCGCGCACCATCCAGGTGGAAGTCCGCAAAAAACGCACCTTCGTCAAACGTGACGACGGTTCGGACCAGCCCGCCGAAGAAGTCCAGCCCGAAGTGGCCGCGCCGCCGCCGGCTCCCGTCATCGATGACGCCGAGCTGATCCGCCGCGAGGAAGAAGCCAGCCGCCACGCCGAGCTGCTGCGCCGCCAGGAGCAGGAGCTCGCTGAAAAACGCCGCCTGCGCGAAGAGCAGGATGCGAAGGACGCCGCGCGCGAACAAGAACGCCTGGCCGCCGAGCAGACCGCCCAGGCGGAAGCCGTTGCCGCCGAAGCCGTGAAGAAGGCCAAGCCGGCCACCGGCAAGGCCGCCAAGGAAGCCGCCGCACCGACGGCAGCTGCCACCAAGGCCGCCGAAACCGCCGCCGCCGAACAGGCCACCAAGGCGGCCGACGCCGCTGCAGCTGCGGCCACGGCCAAAGCCAAGGCCACCGCTGAATTCCAGGCTGACGCCGCCAAGGCGCAGGAACTGCAGGAACGCCGCCGCAAGGCTGAAGCCGAAGCCGCGGGCATCCGCGCCATGATGTCCGCGCCCAAGCGCGTACTGGTGCCGCACGTCGACCCCAAGGCCGCCATCAAGGGCACGTTGCACAAACCGGCCGCCGTGCCGGGCGCTCCCGCCAAGCCGGGCGCTCCCGCAGCCGCGGGCGCGCCGGGCGCCGCCGGCAAGAAGGAAGTCAAGTCGGAGAACCTGTCTTCGACCTGGAAGGACGACGCCGCCAAGAAAAAGGGCATCCCGAGCCGTGGCGCACCTGTCGTGCCCGGACGCGGCAATTTCCGCAGTGGCCCGCGCGGCCGCCGCGGCAACGACCGCGAGGCACGTCCCGAGTCCACCTTTGTGGCGCCGACCGAGTTCAAGGTCATCGAAGTGCATGTGCCTGAAACCATCACCGTGGCCGAACTCGCCCACAAGATGAGCGTCAAGTCGTCCGAGGTGATCAAGCACCTGATGAAGCTCGGCCAGATGGTCACCATTAACCAGCCGCTGGACCAGGACACCGCCATGATCGTGGTGGAAGAAATGGGCCACAAGGCGGTCACGGCGTCGCTG
Source organism: Polaromonas sp. P1_G1 (assembly GCF_056405595.1). Taxonomy (NCBI): domain Bacteria; kingdom Pseudomonadati; phylum Pseudomonadota; class Betaproteobacteria; order Burkholderiales; family Comamonadaceae; genus Polaromonas; species Polaromonas sp. P1_G1. Next base: position 6,986 of record NZ_JBFUBU010000032.1, on the reverse strand, counting down.
GACGATCCGGAAGCCTTTGCCGATGAAGATGTGCAAGGCCAGCAGGCAGAGTTGCTGCCGCGCGCGCCGGTCGTGACCGTCATGGGCCACGTCGACCACGGCAAGACCTCGCTGCTCGATTACATCCGCCGCGCCAAGGTGGCCTCCGGTGAAGCCGGTGGCATTACCCAGCACATCGGCGCCTACCACGTGGAAACCCCGCGTGGCATGGTGTCCTTCCTGGATACCCCGGGCCACGAGGCGTTCACCGCCATGCGTGCCCGCGGCGCCCAGGCCACCGACATCGTGATCCTGGTGGTGGCGGCCGACGACGGCGTGATGCCGCAGACCAAGGAAGCCATCAAGCACGCCAAAGCGGCCGGCGTTCCCATCGTTGTGGCGATCAACAAGATCGACAAGCCAGGCATCAACCTGGAACGCGTCAAGGGCGAACTGGTCACCGAAGAAGTGATTCCCGAAGAGTTCGGCGGCGACGTTCCTTTTGTCGGCGTCTCGGCCCATACCGGCGCCGGTGTCGACGCCTTGCTCGAGCAGGTGCTGCTGCAGGCCGAAGTGCTTGAACTGAAGGCGCCTGTCGATGCGCTGGCCAAAGGCTTGGTGATCGAAGCCCGCCTCGACAAGGGTCGCGGCCCGGTCGCGACCGTGCTGATCCAGGCCGGCACGCTGAAGGCCGGCGACGTGGTGCTGGCCGGTTCGACCTACGGCCGCGTGCGCGCCATGCTGGACGAAAACGGCAAGCCGATCAAAACGGCGGGTCCGTCGATCCCGGTGGAAATCCAGGGCCTGACGGAAGTGCCGCAGGCCGGTGACGAATTCATGGTCATGCTCGACGAGCGCCGTGCCCGTGAAATCTCCACCTACCGTGCCGGCAAGTTCCGCAACACCAAGCTGGCCAAGCAACAGGCCGCCAAACTGGAGAACATGTTCTCCGACATCGGCGCCGGCGAAGTCAAGATGCTGCCCATCATCATCAAGGCCGACGTGCAGGGTTCGCAGGAAGCGCTGGCCCAGTCGCTACTCAAGCTCTCGACCGACGAGGTCAAGGTCCAGCTGGTGTACTCCGGTGTCGGCGGCATTTCCGAGTCGGACGTCAATCTGGCCATCGCCTCCAAGGCCGTGGTGATCGGGTTCAACACCCGCGCCGATGCCCAGGCCCGCAAGCAGGCCGAAAACAACGGCGTGGACATTCGYTACTACAACATCATTTATGACGCTGTGGACGAACTGCGCGCCGCGATGTCGGGCATGCTGACGCCGGACAAAAAAGAAGAAGTCATCGGCAATGCCGAGATTCGCCAGGTGTTCAAGGTCAGCAAGATCGGCTCGATCGCCGGCTGTATGGTCACCGCCGGTGTGGTTCGCCGCACGGCGCGCCTGCGCCTCTTGCGCGAAAACGTGGTCATCTTCACGGGTGAACTCGACTCGCTCAAGCGTTTCAAGGACGATGCCAAGGAAGTCAAGGAAGGCTTCGAGTGCGGCTTGAACATCAAGAACTACAACGATATCCAGGTTGGCGACATCCTGGAGTTCTTTGAAATCAGGGAAGTGGCCAGAACGCTGGAAGCCTGAACCACGTGAACCCGCCCGCAGCCCACCCGGCTGCCGGGCCTCACGCCAAAGGCCTCAACACTTTTTGACATGCGCAAAAAATCCACCACCCCCAACCGCGGTTTTCGCGTTGCCGACCAGATCCAGCGCGATCTGACGGAGCTGATCGCGCGCGAACTCAAAGACCCGCGGGTCGGGATGGTGACCGTCCAGGCCGTCGAGGTGACGGCCGATTACGCGCATGCCAAAGTGTTTTTCAGCGTGCTCGTCGGCGACCCGAAGGAGTGCGAGGAAGCGCTCAACCAGGCCGCGGGCTTCCTGCGCAACGGCCTGTTCAAGCGTCTGATGACGCACACCGTGCCGACCCTGCATTTCCATTTCGATCGCACGACCGAACGTGCGGCCGACATGAACGCCTTGATTGCCAAGGCGGTCTCCTCCCGCGCCCAAGACGACTGAGTTCGCGCCGTTCCCCTTGATGACAGGTTCAGGGACAACGGCGCCAACGAAGCGCCCGGTTTGTCCCGTGCGCTGAGCCTGTCGGAATTTATGACGCAAACCTCTTCTCATCGCCAGAAAATCCAGCGACGTCCCGTGCACGGCGTGCTGCTGCTCGACAAGCCGCTGGGCCTGTCGAGCAACCAGGCCTTGCAGAAGGCCAAATGGCTGCTGCGCGCCGACAAGGCCGGCCACACCGGCACGCTGGACCCGCTGGCCACCGGCGTGCTGCCGCTGTGCTTTGGCGCGGCCACCAAGTTCAGCCAGATCCAGCTCGACGCCAACAAGACCTATGAGGCCGTGCTGCTGCTGGGCACCAAAACCAGCACCGCTGACGCCGAAGGCGACGTGATCGAAACCCGGCCCGTGCCCGAGATCACGCCGGCCCTGTTGCGGGAGCTGACGGCGCGCTTCACCGGCCCGCTGGCGCAGGTGCCGCCCATGTACTCGGCGCTCAAGAAAGACGGCAAGGCGCTGTACGAATACGCCCGCAAGGGCCAGGAAGTCGAGCGGGAGGCCCGCCACATCACCATCTTCGCGCTGGAAATGGCCGTGGTCCACGACGAGCGCGCGCCGGTTGCCATCAAGATCACGGTGAGCTGCAGCAAGGGCACCTACATCCGCACGCTGGGCGAAGACATCGGCGAGGCCATCGGCTGCGGCGCGCACCTGGGTTCGCTCAGGCGGCTGGAGACCGGCGGCTACACCACCCAGCAGTGCGTCAGCCTGCCGGCCCTGGAAGCCATGACCGAGCCCGAGCGCGAAGCCTGCCTGCTGCCGCCGCAGACCCTGGTGGCGGCGTACCCGTCTGTCACATTGGACGCCGACAATGCAGGGCGGTTTTTAAGCGGCCYGCGCCGCCGGGGCGCGCCCGGCCAGTGGGGCGCCGATGCGCCGCTGGTACAGGTCTATGGTCCGGGGCAGGGCGGCGAGGCGCCGGCCTTCCTGGGTTCGGCCCACATCACGGCCGACGAGTTGATTCCCCAGCGCCTGCTGAGCCCGGTCGAAATCCAGGACATCCTGGCGGCCGCACAGAGTTCCGGCCATGCCGCGCCCGCGGGTGCGGTGGCCCTTGTTCATCATTAACAGTTTTTTTGCCAGTTTTGACGTTTTAAAGTTCCCAGAAAGCCAACCATGAGCCACAAACAGATCCGCAATATCGCCATCATCGCCCACGTTGACCATGGCAAAACCACCATGGTCGACCAGCTGCTGCGCCAGTCCGGCACCTTCGCCGAGCACGAAAAAGTGGTCGACACCGTGATGGACAACAACGCCATCGAAAAAGAACGCGGCATCACCATCCTGGCCAAGAACTGCGCCGTGACCTGGGAAGGCACGCACATCAACATCGTCGACACCCCGGGCCACGCCGACTTCGGCGGTGAAGTGGAGCGCGCGCTGTCCATGGTTGACGGCGTGGTGCTGCTGATCGACGCGCAGGAAGGCCCCATGCCCCAGACGCGCTTCGTGACCAAGAAGGCGCTGGCCCTGGGCCTCAAGCCCATCGTGGTGGTCAACAAGGTCGACAAGCCGGGCGCGAACCCCGACAAGGTGGTCAACGCCGCCTTCGACCTGTTCGACAAGCTGGGCGCAACCGACGAGCAGCTCGACTTCCCGGTGGTCTATGCCTCCGGCATCAACGGCTGGTCCTCGCTTGAGGAAGGCCCTCCCAACGAACAGTGGGGTCCCGACATGTCGGCCCTGTTCAACACCATCCTCAAGCACGTCCCGTCCCAGAACGGCGACCCGGCAGCGCCGTTGCAGCTGCAGATCTCCGCGCTCGACTTCTCGACCTTCGTGGGCCGTATCGGCGTGGGCCGCATCAGCCAGGGCACCATCAAGCCCATGATGGACGTCGTGGTCATGGAAGGCCCGGACGGCAAGGCCGTCAAAGGCCGCGTCAACCAGGTCCTGACCTTCCAGGGCCTGGAGCGCGTGCAGGCCACCGAAGCCGGCCCCGGCGAGATCGTGCTGATCAACGGCATCACCGACATCGGCATCGGCGTGACCATCACCGACCCGACCAACCCCGCACCGCTGCCCATGCTCAAGGTGGATGAGCCGACGCTGACCATGAACTTCTGCGTCAACACCAGCCCGCTGGCCGGCCGTGAAGGCAAGTTCGTCACCAGCCGCCAGATCTGGGACCGCCTGCAGAAAGAGCTGCAGCACAACGTGGCCCTGCGCGTCAAGGAAACCGACGAAGAAGGYATYTTYGAAGTRMTGGGCCGYGGCGAACTGCACCTGACCATCCTGCTGGAAAACATGCGCCGYGAAGGCTATGAACTGGCCGTCTCCAAGCCGCGTGTGGTGTTCAAGGACGTCAACGGCGAGAAGCACGAGCCTATCGAGCTGGTCACCGCCGACATCGAAGACCAGCACCAGGGCGGCGTGATGCAGGCACTGGGCGAGCGCAAGGGCGAGCTGGTGAACATGGAGCCGGACGGCCGCGGYCGTGTGCGCYTSGARTACCGCATYCCSGCGCGYGGCCTGATYGGYTTCWCCAACGARTTCCTGAACYTGACSCGSGGTTCCGGCCTGATCTCCAACATCTTYGACAGCTAYGARSCGCACAAGGGCGAGATCGGCGGCCGCAAGAATGGCGTGCTGATTTCCATGGACGACGGTGAAATCTTCACCTACGCCCTGGGCAAGCTGGACGACCGCGGCCGCATGTTCGTGCGCGCCAACGACCCGGTGTACGAAGGCATGATCGTCGGCATCCACAGCCGCGACAACGAYCTGGTGGTSAACGCCACGCGYACCAAGCAGCTGACCAACTTCCGCGTSWSCGGCAAGGAAGACGCGATCAAGATCACGCCGCCGATTGAATGCACGCTGGAATACGGTGTGGAATTCATCGAGGACGACGAACTGGTCGAAATCACGCCAAAATCCATCCGCCTGCGCAAGCGCCACCTCAAGGAAAGCGATCGTAAACGCGCCGGCCGTTCTTGAGATAAGGCCACTCCGGCCGCATGCTGCGGCCGGAAATTGTCAAAGGCCGCTGCGCGCAAGCTCCAGCGGCCTTTGCATTTATGTTCGTACAACAGCCCCGAGCCGATTGCCCATCCCATGAAACTCACGCATTCCCGCGCCGTTTTCCTGATGATTCTTGTGACCATGATGTGGTCGATTGCGGGCGTCGTGACGCGCCACCTGGAGTCGGCCCGCAGCTTTGAGGTCACCTTCTGGCGCAGCTTTTTCACGGTAGTGTCGCTGCTGGTCATCCTGCCGTTTTTCCAGGGCCGGGCGGTGTTCACCAAGATACGCAACGGCGGCTCGGCCTTCTGGCTGTCGGGCGTCTGCTGGAGCGTGATGTTCACGGCCTTCATGGTCGCGCTCACGATGACCACCGTGGCCAACGTGCTGGTGACCATGGCGCTCAGCCCCTTCCTCACGGCCTTGCTGGCGCGCGCCTTCATCGGCCACCGCATTCCCGCGCGGACCTGGCTGGCCATTGCCATGGCCGGCGCCGGCATCGCATGGATGTACGGCGGGCAGATGGACCTTTCCAGCCACATCGGCGGCACCCTGGTGGCCCTGATGGTGCCGCTGGCCAGCGCCAGCAACTGGACGGTGGTGCAACACAGCCGCGCCCATGGCAAGAATGTCGACCTGGTGCCCGCGGTGCTGCTGGGTGCGGTGATCTCGACGCTGGCCACCTTGCCGCTGTCGCTGCCGTTCTCCGCCACGGCGCACGACATCGGCTTGCTGGCATTGCTGGGCCTGGTGCAGCTGGCCATTCCTTGTGTGCTGTCGGTGATGTGCGCCGGCGTGCTCAAGGCGCCGGAAGTCGCCTTGCTGGCGCTGCTGGAAGTGATTTTCGGGATCCTGCTGGCGTGGTTCGGCGCGGGCGAGGTGCCCGGCGCGAGCGTGCTGACGGGCGGGGCGCTGGTGATAGGCGCGCTGGTGGTCAATGAACTGGTCGGATGGAGGCAACGGGCATGAGCGATATGAATACGAATACGGAAACCAGGGCTGAGGTGCTGCTGGAGCGGCGCGGCAATGCCGGGCTGATCACGCTGAACCGGCCCAAAGCCCTCAATGCGCTGTCGCTGCCCATGATCCGCGAGCTGTCCGCCGCCTTGCTGGCCTGGCGCGACGACCCGGCGGTCCACGTGGTGGCGATACGCGGCACCAACAAAAAAGGCCAGCCCGGCACGCCGGAGAGCCTGTTCGGCGGTTTTTGCGCCGGCGGCGATATCCGCTTTTTCCACCAGGCTGCGCTCACGGACGATTCCGCGCTGGAGGACTTCTTCACCGAGGAATACGCCCTCAATCACCTGATCCACACCTACCCCAAGCCCTACATCGCCTTCATGGACGGCGTGGTCATGGGCGGCGGCATGGGAATCAGCCAGGGAGCCCGGGTACGCATCGTCACCGAGCACACCAAGATGGCCATGCCCGAAACCAACATCGGCCTGTTTCCCGATGTCGGCGGCGGTTATTTCCTGGGCCGCTGCCCCGGCCATGCCGGCGAATACCTGGCGCTGACGGGGGAGGTGATCGGTGCGGACGAAGCGCTGGCCTACGGCCTGGCCGACATCAAGGTCGACGCGGCCCGCTTGCCGGCGCTGTGGGAGGCCCTGGGCGCCCAGGCCTTCGGTTCAGTCGCCGCCGCCGAGGCATGGATCGCGGCGCAGTGGACCACGGGCCACACCCAGCCGGTGAAGGCCGACAGCAGGATAGACAGCTATTTTTCGCTGTTGCGCGTCAAACACATCGTCGATGCGCTGGAAGCCTCGCCGGATCCATGGGCGGCCAAAACTGCCGCTACCTTGCGCAAACGTTCGCCGCTGATGTTGCACGTCACGCTGGAGCAGATCCGCCGTGCCCGTGGCATGAGCCTGGCCGACGACCTGCGCATGGAGCGCGACATGGTGCATCACTGCTTTCACCTGCGCCCGGGCGCAGCCAGCGAGACCGTCGAG
>NZ_JBFUBU010000031.1:0-55408 GCF_056405595.1 Polaromonas sp. P1_G1 | reverse complement strand
GTCGCCCGGCGGCGACTCACTTTTCTTTGCTTCGCCAAAGAAAAGTAAGCAAAAGAAAGGCGACCCGCAGTCTGGGTCCCTACGCTTCGCTTCGGGCAACCTGCGGTGCTCGAGCCAAGCGGGGTCTGGCTAAACTCGCCTTCGGCTCAAACAACGCCAGCCCTGATCCGCTTGTCTCTGCGCTCCTCGGCCCAGCCAGGACGGGGCAATCGGGAGCGGGGACAGAAGACAGAAATACCAGCAAGGCAAATACAAACAAGGACACGCCTTGGCGTGTCCTTGTTTCTTCAAGTTTTCGGTTTTCTGTCTTCGGCTGTTGGGTATTCCTTCCCCACCCCTTGTGGATGCGCCGAGGAGCGGAGGTCCAGACGGATCAGGGATCGCGTTGTCTGAGCGAAGCGAGTTTAGCGAGACCCCGTCTGGACCGAGCACCGCAGGTTGCCCGTAGCGAAGCGGAGGGACGCAGCAACCAGGGTCGCCTTTTATTTTTCTTAATTTTATTTTTGCGAAGCAAAAGAAAAGTGAGTAGCCGCCGGGCTACCCCCGGCCAGCAGCCCTCAGCAGAGAAAACAGAACTCCCATGCTGACCCGCCTCAATTCCCTCCCTCGCGACGCCCGCGACACCCTATTCCTCCTGGCCGTCATAGCCTGGATCCTCCTACCGCAGGTCAACGAACTACCCCTCTGGTGCAGCGCCCTGGCAACCGCCGTGCTGCTCTGGCGCGGCCGGCTGGCCGTGCTGGCGCGGCCGCTGCCGGGCAAGTACTGGCTGCTGCTGCTGCTGACTCTCACCATCAGCGCGACATGGATCTCGCATCGCTCGCTGCTGGGCCGCGACGCGGGCGTGACCATGCTGGTGGTGCTGCTGACGCTCAAGACGCTGGAACTGCGCGCGCGGCGCGATGCCTTTGTGGTGTTTTTTCTCGGCTTCTTTTGCATGCTGAGCAATTTTTTCTACTCGCAGTCCCTGCTGACGGCCTTCAGCATGCTGGTGGGCCTGCTGGGCCTGCTGACCATGCTGGTCAACGCACACATGCCGGTCGGCAGGCCGCCGCTGGCTCAGGCCGCCAAAACCGCCGGCTGGATGGCCCTGCTGGGCACGCCCATCATGCTGGTGCTGTTCATGCTGTTCCCGCGGCTGGCGCCTTTGTGGGGCGTGCCCGGCGACGCCATGACGGGGCGCAGCGGCCTGAGCTCCAGCATGCAGGTGGGCACCATCGCAAAACTGGCGCTCGATGAAAGCGTGGCCCTGCGCATCAAGTTCGAGGGCGCGCCGCCGCGCAAGCAGGACATGTACTTTCGCGGCCCGGTGCTGTCCAGTTTCGACGGTATCGAGTGGCGGCCCGCGCGCCTGAACACGGCGGCGCGCTACGGCGTGACGGCCGACCTGGCGGTCTCGGGCGAACCGCTCAACTACGAAGTCACGCTGGAGCCCACCAACCGCCCCTGGCTATTCGTGATGGAAGCGGCGGTGCAAAACCCCGCGCTGCCGGCCGGCTACCAAAGCGCGATGCAGCCCGACCTCCAGTGGCTGGCCAACCGGCCTTTCACCGACCTCGTGCGTTACAAAGCCCAGAGCTACCCCGCCTTCCAGCACGGCCCGCTGCAATCCGTGCCGGGCCTGCAGGAGTTCAGGGACCTGCCATCCGGATTCAATCCCCGCACCCTGGCGCTGGCCAGCGAAATACGCGGCGACCCGCGCCTGCGAGGCGCGGACACCGCCCGGCTGGTGGAGGTGGTGCTGGAACGCCTGCGCACCGGCGGCTACACCTACACGCTGGAGCCTGGTGTTTACGGCCAGCACACGGCCGACGAATTCTGGTTCGACCGCAAGCAGGGCTTTTGCGAGCACATCGCCTCGGCCTTTGTCATCTTGATGCGCGCCATGGACGTCCCCGCACGCATCGTCACCGGTTACCAGGGCGGGGAGCTCAACAGCGTCGACGGTTTCTGGGTGGTGCGCCAGAGCAGCGCCCACGCCTGGGCCGAGGTCTGGCAGTCCGGCCGCGGCTGGATACGCGTGGACCCGACCTCGGTGGTCGCGCCCGCGCGCATCGGTGAGTTCGAACGGCTCGTGGTGCCGCAAGGCGCGGTCGCGCGGGCCCTGGGTTCCTTCAGCCCGACATTCATGACCCAGTTACGCCTGTTCTGGGAAGCGGCCAACAACAACTGGAACCAGTGGGTGCTCAACTACACCCAGGGCCGGCAGCTCGACCTGCTGAAAAACCTCGGCTTTGAGTCGCCCAGCTGGGAAGACCTGAGCTATGTCCTGATTGCCATCATCGTGGCAGCCGCGCTGCTGGGCGCCGGTTGGACCTTGTGGGACCGCGCCCAGCACGACCCCTGGGTGCGCCTGCTGGCCCGCGCGCGCAAGCGGCTGGACAAGGCCGGCATTCCCAGCACCCCTGCCACTTCACCGCGCCAGCTCGCACAGGAGGTGCTGGCCCGCTACGGCCAGCAGCCTGACAGCACCGCCCAGGCCTTGGCCGACTGGCTGCTGCGCCTGGAGCAGCAGCGCTACGCCGCCGCGCCGGCCGCTGCGGGCAAAACGGCGCAGCAGCTGCATGCGCTGAGGGAAGAGTTCAGCCGGCTGAGCTGGCCTGCTTAAAATCGGGCTTGCTCCACCCTCTATCTGATCGCCCCGCGCCATGCCCCTTCACCGCTCCGGACCTGCCCTTTTGCTGACGGCTGCCCTGGCCTGCTCCGCCTGGGCCGGAGACGCCCAGCCCGCCCGGAAAAAAGTCTCGGCCAACGCCGCGCAAACCCAAGGCCCCTTGTATTCGACGCGGCCCGAGGCCATGCAGTTCGCCGACGATATGGCCGCGCGCCGCGACCTGGACCCCGACTGGGTGCGCGATGCCATCGGCCAGTCGCGCTACAACGCCACCGTCGCGCGCCTGATGCAGCCGCCCACCAAGGCTTTTGTCAAGAACTGGCGCGTTTACCGCAGCCGTTTCATAGACCCGGTGCGCATTGAAGCCGGCCGTCGCTTCTGGCTGGAAAACCAGCAGACCCTGGAGCGCGCTGAAAAGGAATATGGCGTGCCCGCCGAGATCATCGTCGGCATCATCGGCGTGGAAACCATCTACGGCCGCGACACCGGCAGCTTTCGCGTGATGGACGCACTCACCACGCTGGCTTTCGATTTCCCGGCCAATCATCCGCGCGCCAGGGAGCGCAGCGAGTTCTTCAAGGGCGAGATCGAACAGTTCCTGACACTGCAGAGCCGGCGCGAAGCCAGCCCCTTTGACGCGCGCGGCAGCTTTGCCGGTGCCATGGGCATGCCGCAGTTCATGCCTTCGAGCTGGGTCAAGTACGCCGTCGATTTCGACGGCGACGGCAACATCGACCTCTGGAACAGCCCCGCCGACGTGATCGGCTCCGTCGCGAGCTACTTCAAGGCCTTCAACTGGCAACCCGGCATGCCCACGCACTACCCGGTCAGCTTCGACAAAAGCCGCCTCGACATGGACGCACTGATGGCGCCCGACATCCTGCCGACCTTCAGCGTCGCCAGCTTCACCGCCAAAGGCGCGGTGCTCGAAGGCCCTGCCCTGCAACACCCCGGCCCGCTCGCGCTGATCGAACTGCTCAACGGCCAGGACGCCCCGCAGTACGTCGCCGGCACCGAAAACTTCTACGCCATCACACGCTACAACTGGAGCAGCTATTACGCGATGGCGGTGATTGAGCTGGGGCGGGAAGTGGCGGCGCGGGTCAAATCAAGCACACCGTAATAGCCATTTAAATTCTGTCGCGGGATTGGCGGCTGTTTCCCTTTGAAGCCTGAAAGGCAAACATGAAGCAACTGACAACATGGGCGCTTGGACTGCTGATGACTGCGGCAGCGATGGCGCAGACGGCGCCCGCGCCGCAGACCCAGCCAACCGTACGCTGGTTTCCCATCTATGCCCGCTTCGCACCCGATGACAGCTGGGTGATCGTCAATCTTTGCAGCTACCACAACCCGCTGTATTGCCGCCTGCTGCGTTGGGAGCCGAATGGGCAAGCGCAGCCCCTGGAAGACGGCACGCCGACCACCGGGCATTGGAGCCTCATTGCCGGGCAGGACCCGGACAAGAGCTACATCTGGCCCAGCGTGTCCTGGAATGGCAAAAAGCTGGCTTATGTGCTTGCCAACTGCCCCGTCAAATCGCAGCCCGCCCCGCCAAGGGCTTCGGGCACCGTACCATCGGTTCCGCATCCATTGGAAAAGCTGGACTGCGCCTTCTACAACGGCCAGCCCGCCATGAGCGAATCCACGACCGACTTGAGTCAGGGACAACAGATTGCAGCCGTCTACAGCGCAACCAGGCCCGCCTGGCGACCCGACGATCAGGCTATCTTGTATTGGCGAACTGTCGCCAAAGTCACCTTGGCTAGCGGAAGAACCGGTGGTGTGCGTGATGTCTATGAATATGAGTTCAAGGCGCAATCAGAAACACCGAAGTTTGATCTGTTTGCCACACATATATCGTGGGGCCGTGAGACTACAGGGCCTTTTTATGCACCCGATGGGAAGACGTTTGCATTCTGTGGATACGGATTTAACTTTCCACCCGCGCTTGGACTGCAACACTTGTTCCAGTGTGTCCAGGTCAACCCTCAGAATGTTGTTGATTTCAAAGGCCTCAACCCTCTTTCCCACAACACTACGTTCCAATGGTTGATGGAAGATTGGCAGGGTACGCACTGGGTCACCAATGGAGATCAGGTACGTCTGGTCGATAAAAAAACGCTTCTTGTCACCGACGAACTTTTAAATACACGACTTCCAAACGGTCACATCGGCAATCTGACCCCCAATGACGTGAGCGTATCAAAAGAAAAAAATGCCGTTTTCGTCAATCGAACGCTTTTTAACTTGCAGCCAATTCGAAGAAGCGCTTATTGGATTGCAGATGAACGCGAGGCACCGCCGGCACCGCATCTGTCTTACTACGACGCGCAGACACGGGAAATCCGACCCGTCTTTTGGCCCAACGTCGATCAATTGAACTAAGGAATTTTTACCTCACCCTGGTTCGGCCTGGATGGACGGGTTAAGGCAAGTTCACCTTCGTTAAACGGGCCGCGCTACTCGGGCCTGATGTTTGCGCTCTTGACCAGTTTTCCCCAGCGATCCGCCTCCGACTTGATCAGGGCCGCGAACTGCTCGGGTGTACCGCCACCGAGCTCGTTGCCCTGGCCCAGCATTTGCTCCTTGATGGTCGGGTCGGCGAGCGCCTTGTTGACGGTTTCATTGAGCAACTTGATGAGGGCCGGGGGCGTACCGGCCGGTGCCACCAGCCCTTGCCAGTTCTGCACCTCGAAGCCCGGCACGCCGGCCTCGGCCATGGTGGGCACATCGGGAAACAGCGGCGAACGCGTCTTGCTGGTGATGGCCAGCGCGCGCAGCTTGCCGGCGCGGATCGAAGGTGCAGCCGAATACATCTGCTCGAACATCATGTCCACCTGGCCGCCCATCAGGTCGGTCGTGGCGGGCGCTCCACCCTTGTATGGGATGTGGGTGATGGACAGGCCGGCCAGCGACTTGAACATCTCGCCCGACAGGTGGTGCGAGCCGCCCAGGCCGCCGGAGGCAAACGACAGCTTGCCGGGGTTGGCCTTGGCGGCGGCGATGATGTCTTTCACGCTCTTGAACTGGGAACTCGCGGGCACCATCAGCACCAGCGGCCCCTTTTCGATCAGGCAGACCGGCACCAGCTCCTTGGCCGGGTCAAAGTTCATTTTCTTGAACATGGTGGGATTGACCGCCAGCGGAGCGAAATTTCCCATGCCGATGACGTAGCCGTCCGGCTTGGCATGGGCAACGGCCTCGGTACCGATGTTGCCACCTGCGCCTGGCTTGTTGTCCACGAGCACCGGCTGGTTCAGCGCCGTGGAGAGGAAACGGCCTATCTGGCGCGAGCGCTGGTCGGCATTGCCGCCTGCCGAGTATGGACAGATCAGCGTGATGGGCTTGCTGGGGTATTTGTCCTGGGCCCAGGCCAGCGAGGGCAGAGCGATGGCGACCGAAGTGGCTTGCAGGAGGTGGCGGCGTTTCATGGGGGATCCTTGTTATCAGTGGTGTTCCCCAACCTTAGTGCGCGTAGCTGTCAATCAGCTGCCAATGGGGACTGGTGGTTTCCCGTATAGGTGGTCATTTGGACCTTGGTACGCAAAACTCTGGTCAAGTGCCGCCTACCGGCAGGCGCAGCCAATAACACTCGCCGACGCCTGCAACCTCACGAACGACGAAGCCCCTTCTTTCGAGGACACGGCGCAGCTTGAGATTCGGCGTGGCGCAATGCACCGCGTGGACTCTCCACTCCACGAATGAGAGGCCTTCGCGCTTTGCAAAACGGCTCGCCAAGGCCGCCAGACTGGGTAAAGCGCCTTCGCCTCCACCATCAATGTGCGCCAGCTCCATCAAGAGCGCATTGCCGTCAATCTTGAATTTTCCAAGCATGTTGGCGCTGCCGGCCTTGAACACCAGCGGCTCGTCGCGCAGCACGATGGCCTGGAGTTCATCGGTCGGCAGGGCCAGCACCTCATCGACCGTGTACTCTTCGAGCAGAATTTGTGGCATGGCGTATTTCTATGGCTATGACGTCCGCGAAGGCCAGCGATAAGCCAGCACCGCCGCCAGCGGGTAGAAATGCTCACGCACCTCATCCAGCTGGTTGCCGCCCCACAAATACACATACTCCGCATCCACGCGAAGAAAGAAACCGACATGGCCTTTCCAGCCGCCGGGGTCTTCGCGCGACAGCACGGCGATGCAGCCGGGCACGGGTGCGGTGAGCGGTTCGCCCCACTCCAGCCATGAGCGCGCCAGCGCCGACCCGGTACCGGGAATACCGGCCTGGGCCAGCGACCAGTTGACGAACGACGAGCACCAGGAAGCCTTGTCGTCATAACCGGGGATATTGGTCAGCGCGTGGTATTCGGTGACCCGGGGATTGCTCTGGCCCAAGGGAAACGTGCGAACGCCGGCTTCAGCGAGGGCAATGGGCATCCAGGATGCTTGCTGCACGGGCGTGAAATACACCTGTCCGTGATCGAGGGAATCAGGCATTCCTATTGCTTCCCGGGTTCCTGAAAAAGCGTCCAGCTTCCATCTTTGAATAAATACAGCGCTGAAGAAACCCGCTGGCGTTCGCTGCTGGTATGCAGGTACGCGATTTTCGAGCGCAATATGTCGACCGAGCGCCAATCCGAAAGTGGTGCAAACACCAGGCCTCCCCGCTTGGGAACGCCGGCCACAATGCCTTCCGGATTTTTCTGGTTGAGTTCCGTCCAGAACGCCTTGTCGAGAAAGTAGCTGCTGTTGAGGTCGGACGAGCCGCTTTCAACCTGCATGACGTTACCGGCCAGGGGTATCGCTTTAGGAGCGCCATACACGCGGCGTATGTTGGCGATGGCAACGCGAAGCGCCTCTTCAGGTTTGCCCAGATTGAGCGCCTGCAGGTCTTTCGGCGTTGCATTGATCATTGTCGTGGGGCCGTCGAACACAAAACGGATGTGCATGTCACCCAGGTAGGCGTAGTGGGCCATTTCAAACTCCACCTCTTCTCCGCTCTTCAGCCGGGCCTTGCCCTTCCCTATGTATTCCAGCGTTTCCGATTTGCGCGCAGGCGCGCCCATGCTCTCACGAAGCACCAGCATCAGGTTTCCCGCGGACCGATCCACATCCGGAGCGGACTGGGCCGAGACCGCGATGGGGACGAAAGCCAGCAGGCAGATCAGGAAACGGCGGTTTGGCATTTTGACAATGGATGAATTCTAGATACCAACGGCTCGGGGTTTCCCTAAGGGCTCAGGCAGCATCCGCAAGCCGTGACGGGGAAAGTTCGAGGGCCAGGTATTTGGTGCCGGGAACGGGATTGAAGGTAACGGGCGCCGAAGCTTGAAAACCCAGGGATTCGTAGATGCGCTGTGCCGCAGCGAACTCAGGCAAGACATCGAGGCAGATGCGGGAGTAGCCCGCAGCCCGCGCTTCATCAAGGATGCGCTCGATGAGCCGCCGGCCAAGGTTTTCGCCTCTCGCCTCCGGCCGCACGTAGACACGCTTCATTTCACAGGTGCTTGCGTCAACGCGGCGAAGCGCGGCACACCCGACGACAGCCGGTCCTTTCCACGCGAGAAGCAGGCGGCCGTCGGGTGCCGCGTACTTTCCGGGCAAGGCAGCGAATTCCGCCTCGTAATTCTGGAAGGCAAGGCTCACGCTGGGGCTGGCGACGTACTCCCGAAGGATGGCAACGACATGCTGAAGGTCATCGGGGAAGATTGCGGGCTTGATATCGGTCATGGCGAAAGCGTACTGCATGTTTGAAAGACAAGCGCAACGGATGGGAAATGACGAAGCGCATCTTGCATGGCCGGCTCCAGGGGCACGGGCCAGGCTTGACCCGGACGTCAGCCGAATGGCGACGGACGCATCAGCGCTCCAAAGAGGAGCGTGATTGCGTCACGCCACATCACAGAAGCTCGGTGAGAGGCTGGGCGGCCCAAGACGGTATATCTTGGTAGAAGGCATGGAAACCTTCCGAAAAACTGCCGAAGTGAAGCCCATGGCTCTGCGCCAGAAGCGCCAGGCTGCGCGATGAGAAAAGGCTGATATGCCCATTGCGTGGCGAGGCGTACCACCAGGTGAGCGGCTGGCCGGCCTGGATATGCCCGTCAGACGTCAAGGTCGAGAACAGGAGCACACTCTCCGGTGACATCAGCTTCTTGAGGTTGGCCATCAACGCCCAGACGTCCGGAACATGCTCAAACACCTCAAAGGCGGTAATAAGGTCGAACTTGCCCAGCGTCTCAACCCTGAGGTCTCTGTCCACAAAGGGGTCATATGAAGTGGATGGCCAATCGATTTCGCGCAACAGCCTGGACAGCGTGCCATTGCCGCCGCCATAGTCGAGATGCCTGAGGGCGGGATGCAGATTGCCGAATCCGGCACGGAGCATGGTTGCGTTGGCTTTTGGTCGGCCTTCTATGTAACCGGGGTCGACAGCAACGTAATCATCGTTGTAGATTTTTTCCTCGAACTCCTGCAGGCTCCACGCGCAGATCTCCGGCGCGAAACAAAAAGCACAGCTCTGGCAAATTGCGTAGGTCACAGGCACGCCGGAAAGCCCCAGGGGATGGGAATTGCATGACTTGTTGAAATCAACGGGATCAAGCAGTGTGCAATTGGCACTGCAGACCGGGCAAACTGTTTTGTCTGTGTTCATGGATTTACACGTATCAAGGGAAAGGAAGACGACCTTCGCCTCTAACCGATTGGTGGCGTCGGGAAGCTATCAGTTTCCCACAACCGGTTGAATCGTGATCTCCACCGTCATGGACTCTTCGCCGCCGCCCTGGCGCACACCCTTGATGGGCGGGCAGGCGTTGTAGTCGGTTCCCATGGCCAGGCGCACGTGGCGCTGGTCGATCATGCAGCTGTGGGTCACGTCTATGCTGACCCAGCGGCGGGTGGCGACGTCCAGGCAGACGTCGCACCAGGCATGGCTGGCCAGGTCGGGTTCGTTGGCGGCGTAGAAGTAGCCGCTGACATAACGCGCCGGGTAGCCCAGGCTGCGGCAGATGGCGACCATCACGTGGGCCTGGTCCTGGCAGACGCCGGCCCCGGACTTGAAGGCTTCGAGCGCGGTGGTGGTCACGCTGGTGCTGTTCTTGCGGTAGCTCACCGCGTCGGCCACGCCTTGGCTCAGGGCCAGCAAGGCCGGCAGGCTGGCTGTTCCGTCCAGGCTTTGCGGGATAAAACGCCGGCCAAATTCAGCCAGTTCAAAGTGCGGTTCGGCCAGATGGGTGGCGCGCAAAAAGAAATACGGGTGCGGCAGAGTTTCCGGGTCGTTGAACTCGGCCACACCCAGGGTTTCGACGTCACCGGCCGCATTGACCAGACTCCAGCGCACGTTGTCGGCGTCCTTGCCGACAAAGGTGTAGGAGCTGATGGTGTTGCCGAAGGCGTCGCGCTGGGTGAACAGCTTTTCGGGCGCGCCCAGGCTCCAGTAGTCCACCGTTTGCGCCGGGCCGGACTGCGGCGTGAGCCACAGGGTTTGCAGCGCGTAGCGCAGCGGCTCGGTGTACCGGTAGTCGGTGATGTGCCTAACGTGAAGTTTCAATGCGTCGCCGGCACAAGAAATTCGCGGCTGATGTGCGCGCCTATCTCGTTGACGCGGTCCAAAAATTGGGTCAGAAAGGCGTGCAGGCCGGTGGCGAGGATTTCGTCGATGCGGGCGTACTGCAGGTCGGCGCGCAGCTTGCCGGCGCGGCGCTGGGTTTCGCTGGCGGTGTCGCTGGTCACCATGGCGAGGTTGCTCATGAGTTCGTTGAGGCAGGCCAGCAGCGAGCGCGGCATGTCGGGCCGCAAAATCAGCAGTTCGGCCACGCGCTCGGGCTTGATGACGTCGCGGTAGACCTTGCGGTAGACCTCGAAGCCGGAGACGCTGCGCAAAATCGCGCTCCAGTGGTAGAAGTCGTACTCCTGGTCTTTCTCGCCGTCGGTGCCGAGGAAGTCGTTCTGAACAGCGTGGAATTTCACGTCGACCAGGCGGGCGGTGTTGTCGGCGCGCTCCAGGAAGGTGCCCAGGCGCAGGAAGTGGAAGGCCTCGTCCTGCAGCATGGTGCCGGCCGTCACGCCGCGCGACAGGTGCGAGCGGAACTTGACCCATTCAAAGAACTGGCCGGGGTCGCGCTCGAAGTCGCCGTTGCGCAGCATGCGTATGACTTCAAGGTAAGTCTGGTTCTGGGTTTCCCAGACTTCGGTGGTCAAGGTACCGCGCACGGCGCGGGCGTTTTCGCGGGCGTTCTGCAGGCAGGAAACGATGCTTGAGGAATTTTGCTCGTCGCGCACCATGAAGTCCATGACTTCGCGCGGGTTGATGCTGTCGCCGTATTTGGCGGCATAAGAGGGCTTGAGCTCGCTGATGCTCAGCAGGCTCTGCCAGCCGCCCTGCACGACGGCGGCCGATTGCGGCAGCAGCGAGGTCTGGTAGTTGACGTCGAGCATCCGGGCGGTGTTCTCTGCGCGTTCGGTATATCGCGACATCCAGAAAAGGTGATCGGCAGTACGAGACAACATGATTACGCTCCTCCCACTTTGGACGATGACTGCGACTGCGATTGAGACTGGAACGCCACCGGCGATGACGGCCCCTCCAGAATCCAGGTGTCCTTGGTGCCGCCGCCCTGCGACGAATTGACCACCAGCGAGCCGTCTTTCAGCGCCACGCGCGTGAGGCCGCCGGGCACCATCTGCACTTCCTTGCCGCTCAGCACAAAAGGCCGCAGGTCGATGTGGCGCGGCGCGATGCCGCTTTCGACATAAGTCGGGCAGGTCGAAAGGCTTAGCGTGGGCTGGGCGATGTAGCCGGATGGGTTGGCCAGCAAGGCGGCGCGAAATTCCTCGATCTCGGCCTTGGTGGCGGCCGGGCCGACCAGCATGCCGTAGCCGCCGGCGCCGTGCACTTCCTTGACGACGAGGTCCTTGAGGTTGGCCAGCGTGTACTGCAAATCCTCGTTGTTGCGGCACATATAGGTGGGCACGTTCTTGAGGATGGGTTTTTCGCCGAGGTAGAACTCAATCATCTTGGGCACATAGGGGTAGATGGACTTGTCGTCGGCCACACCCGTGCCGATGGCGTTGCACAGCGAGACATTGCCGCTGCGGTAGACGTTGAGCAAGCCCGCGCAGCCCAGCGTGGAGTTGGGGCGGAAGGCCAGCGGGTCGAGGAAGTCGTCGTCGACGCGGCGGTAGATCACGTCGACGCGTTTGGGGCCGCGCGTGGTGCGCATGTAGACGAAGTTGTCCTTGACGAAGAGGTCCTGGCCCTCGACCAGTTCCACGCCCATCTGCTGCGCAAGGAAGGCGTGCTCGAAATAAGCCGAGTTGTACATGCCGGGCGTGAGCACCACCACCGTGGGTTCGGCCGTGGCCGGCGGCGCCATGCCGCGCAGGGTCTCGAGCAGCAGGTCGGGGTAATGGGCAACGGGCGCGACACGGTTCTGGCTGAAAAGCTCGGGGAACAGCCGCATCATCATCTTGCGGTCTTCCAGCATGTAGCTCACGCCGCTGGGCACGCGCAGGTTGTCCTCGAGCACGTAGTACTCACCCTCGCCCTGGGCATTGGGCGCGCGCACGATGTCGATGCCGCTGATGTGCGAATAGATGTTGCCGGGAACGTCGACACCCATCATCTCGGGGCGGAACTGCGCGTTCTGGAAGATCTGCTCGGACGGGATGACGCCGGCTTTGATGATTTCCTGGCCGTGGTAGACGTCATGGATGAAGCGGTTAAGCGCCGTGACGCGCTGGACCAGGCCTTTTTCCATGCTGGCCCACTCATGTGCGGGAATGATGCGCGGAATCAGGTCGAAGGGGATCAGGCGTTCGGTGCCCGCGCCGTCTTCATCTTTGGCGCCGTAGACGGCAAAGGTGATGCCGACGCGGCGGAAAATCATCTCGGCTTCGGCGCGGCGCGCCTGCATCACGTCGGCCGGCTGCTTGGCCAGCCAGCGCTGGTAGCCCTGGTAGTGTTCACGGACGCTGGATTCCGTGGCATTCATTTCATCAAACATCGGTCGGCTCATTGGCTTGATCTCCAGCAAGTTTTTGCTCAGGGCATTGTTTTGACGTAGCTTAGCAAGTTATGCGCCAAGGCGGCGCAGCTCCCAAGCATTTTTAACGTCCAGGCACATGATGCCAGTAGCGTTTGCCCTCCTCCCGCTGGCAACGCAAGGCATCCGGACGCTGGCTGTCCCACAGCGCCGCGCCGCAGGGTGCGGACTTCACAAGGTGTATGCCGCGTGCCTCGTAACGCGCCGCCACGGCCTCGGCCGGGTGGCCGAAGCGGTTGCGGTAGCCGGCCTGCGCCATGGCCCATTGCGGCCGCACGGCATCGAGGAAGGCCACAGTCGACGAGGTCTTGCTCCCGTGGTGAGGCACCAGCAGGAAGTCAGCCTTGAGGCTGGCCGGGACACTGGCGACGAGCGCGGCTTCCTGGGGCACCTCGATATCGCCCACCAGCAGGGCTGTCCGGCTGCCGTTGGAGATGCGCAGAACACAGCTCATGGCGTTGGGCTTGGCGGCCGCGCCGTAGGCCTCGGCGGCCGGGTGCAATACCTCGAACCGCACGCCATCCCATTCCCAGCGCTGGCCGGCCACACAGCGTTCAGCCTTGCGCAGGGCCTGCAACGGGTGGGTGTCTTCAATCGAACTGAGGAACCGGGCTCCCGGCTGCATCGCCAGCACGGCAGCCGCCCCGCCTATGTGGTCGATGTCGCGATGGCTGATCATGAGCACGTCCAGCCGTTCGCCGAGCGCGCGCAGCAGCGGCACCAGCACGCGGTGGCCGGCATCGCTTTCGCGCGAAAAGCGCGGGCCGGCGTCATAGAGCAGGCTGTGCCTGGCGGTACGCACCAGCACCGCATTGCCCTGCCCTATGTCGGCCGCCAGCAGTTCAAACTGCCCGGGCGCGACCCGCAGCGGCTGCCACAGCAGCACGGGCAGCAGCAGCGGAATGCCGAGCACACGCCAATGCCAGGGCAGGCGTGTGGCCAGCAAACCGCCGCCCGCCACACCCGCAGCGGCGCACCACAGCGGCGCCGCGGCCACACTGATCGAGGCCATGGGCCAGGCCGCCAGCCACTGCAGGAACAGCGCCAGCACGCTGACGCAGCCCGCCGTGGCAGCCCAGGCCGGCGCCCACAGCACGCCCAGCAGGGCCAGCGGCGTGATCAGCAAGGTCACGGCCGGAATGGCCACGGCATTGGCCAGCAGGCCGACCAGCGAGACCTGGTTGAACAGCAGCAGCGACAAAGGCGTGAGCGCGAGCGTCACCACCCATTGTTCGCGCACGGCGCGGGCCAGGCCGGCCAGCCAGCGCGGGCCGAACCGCCGCCATCCCGTCTGCGGCGTGCCCGAAGGGTCCGTCCTTTCGCCCCGCGCATGGCCTGCGCCCGCGTCCGTCGCAAACAGCACGCCGACAGCCACAAAAGAGAGCCAGAAGCCGGCCTGCATCAAGGCCCAGGGGTCCAGGGCGACCACCACGGCCATAGCCAGCAGCCAGGTCTGTGTCCACGGCCATTGCCGGCCGCCCTGGCGCAGCAGGATCACGGTGGCCAGCATCCAGATGGTTCGCTGCGCGGGCACGCCCCAGCCTGAAAACAACGCATAAAGAACCGCCAGCATGAGCCCGCCCAGTGCGCCGGCGCCGGCGGCCGGCAGTGCCAGGCACAGCCGGGACGTGAGGCGGGCGGAGCGCCGCCACAGGCCGCCGATCAGCAGCGAGGCGGCCCAGGCGAACATCGTGACGTGCAGGCCGGAAATGCTCATCAAATGCGCCACGCCCGTGGCACGAAAAACGTCCCAGTCGGCCCGCTCAATGGCGTTCTGGTCGCCGACCACCAGCGCGGCGATGATGCCGGCCCACTGGCGGTTCTCCACACGCGCGAAAATTTTCTCGCGCACCACCTGCCGGGCTTGCTCCACAGGGTACCGCCAGCTGCTGGAAAGTTTTTCGGGTGGCGCGTCATGCACGCCGGCACGCACATAGCCGGTGGCCTGTATGCCCTGCTCCCACAGCCACAGCTCGTAGTCGAAGCCGTGCGGGTTGCTGTTGCCGTGCGGCGCCTTGAGCCGCACCGTCATGCGCCAGCGTTCGCCGGCGCGCAGGGCCTGCGGCTGGCGCTGCAGGGTCAGCGCCGCTTCGAAGGGGTCCGCATCCTGGGCCAGGGGGCGAGGCTCGCGCCCGGCAAAGCCCGAATACCAGCCCAACAGGATTTGTGGCGGCAGGGTGAGCTTGCGGCCGTCCAGGCGGGCGGACTCAATACCAAGGCGAAATCGGAGGCCGTCCTCGCCGGGCTGCGGCATGGCCAACACGCTGCCCGTGACCTCAATGTCGCGGCCTTCCAGGGCCGGATCCAGCGCCGTGGACTGGAAAACGCAGGCCCGCCAGCCGGCCGAGCCCCATCCCAGCAACGCCGCCAGGGCAAACGCGGACATCACCCTGCCCCAGGGTGGCTTTATCGCGCGCCTGCCAAAACGCCACAAAAGCCCGGCCGCCGCGACAGCCAGCACGGAACACAGGACATAGCCTGGCTGCGGCCATAACGCGGATTGCTGCAATTGCAGGGCTACGCCCGAGATGAAACCGGCCAAAACAGGCCCCGGACTCACAGCGTATGGCCGTGGCACCGTGAATACAGCTGGCTCCAAAGCTGCCTCCCCTTCTTTTTTTGCTTTTTTAGGAAGCTGTTTAACGGGAGGCCCAGGCAAAGCGCCGACAGCAAGCCATGCAAACTCCGCATATGGCGCAGCTCTTGCTTTCAGAAATGCCGTCAAATCCGGGTAAGCTGTCTACGCGTCCTAATGTCCAGGCTGCATGATGTGGCGGCCTGTGATGGGTTTATTTTTCCGGCGGTGTGCCACGCCCTGTTATTTTTTTAAGCGAGGTTGCCTTGTCCATCCACGTTGCCCTGAGCCACATCACCCACTACAAATACGACCGGCTGGTGAAACTCGGCCCCCAGGTGGTCCGCCTGCGGCCCGCGCCGCACAGCCGCACGCAAGTGCTGTCTTATTCCCTCAAGGTCGAGCCCGCCGGGCATTTCATCAACTGGCAGCAGGACCCGTTTGCCAACTACCAAGCCCGCCTGGTGTTTCCCGAGCCGACACGCGAGTTCAAGGTCACGGTGGACCTGGTTGTCGAGATGGCGGTGTTCAACCCCTTTGATTTCTTCCTGGAACCGGCCGCCGAGGAGTTCCCCTTCACCTACAACGCGCTGCAGGCCCGCGAACTCGCCCCTTACCTGGCGACCCAGCCGGCGACACCGCTGCTCAAGCGCTACCTCGAAAAAATCGACCGCACACCCAAACGCACCATCGACTTCCTGGTGGGCCTGAACCAGGGCCTGCAGTCGGACATCAAGTACTCGATCCGCATGGAGCCGGGCGTGCAGACGCCCGAAGAGACCCTGCGCCTGGCCTGCGGCTCCTGCCGAGACACCGGCTGGCTGCTGGTGCAGCTGCTGCGCCACATGGGCCTGGCCGCGCGTTTTGTCTCGGGCTACCTGATCCAGCTCAAGGCCGACGTCAAATCCATCGACGGCCCCAGCGGCGCCGAAGCCGACTTCACCGACCTGCACGCCTGGTGCGAAGTCTTTCTGCCCGGCGCCGGCTGGGTGGGCCTGGACCCGACCTCGGGCCTGATGGCCGGCGAAGGCCACATCCCGCTGGCCTGCACACCCGAGCCGTCGAGCGCCGCGCCCGTCGAAGGCGGTGTCGACAAATCCGAAGTCGAGTTCGAGCACCACATGGCGGTGCAGCGCATCTACGAATCGCCGCGCGTGACCAAACCCTATACCGAGGAGCAGTGGCAGGAGGTGCTGGCGCTCGGCGAGAAGGTCGACCAGGACCTGGCGGCCGGGGACGTGCGCCTGACCATGGGCGGCGAGCCGACCTTTGTGGCCACCACCGACCGCGACGCGGCCGAGTGGAACATCGACGCGCTGGGCCCGACCAAGCGCGGCTATGCGACCGAACTCGTGCAGAAGCTGCGCGCCGAATACGGCGAAGGCGGCTTCCTGCATTTCGGCCAGGGCAAGTGGTACCCGGGCGAGCAGCTGCCCCGCTGGGCGCTGAGCATCTTCTGGCGCAAGGACGGCCAGCCGATCTGGCAGAACCCCGAACTGTTCGCCGACGAGCGCCAGCCTTGCAACTACACCAGCGCCGACGCGCAGCGTTTTGTGCAGACGCTGGCGGGCAAGCTGGGGCTGGCCACCACTTACATCACGCCGGGCTATGAGGACACCTGGTATTACCTCTGGCGCGAGCGCCGGCTGCCGGTCAATGTCGACCCCTTTGATTCGAAGCTGGACGACGCCATGGAGCGCGAGCGCCTGCGCCGCGTCTTCATGCAAGGCCTGGATTCCGTCGTAGGTTATGTGCTGCCGCTGCAGACCAAGGAGCAGCTCAAGCAGAGAAACGCCGGCGCTTCGCCTTCGCTGGCCGGCCCGAAATGGACCACCGGCCCCTGGTTCTTCCGCGAAGAACGCATGTATTTGATGCCGGGCGACTCGCCCATGGGTTACCGCCTGCCGCTGGATTCCGTGCCCTGGGTGTCCAAGACCGACTATCCCTACATGATCGAGGCCGACCCGTTCGCGCCGCGGCAAGACCTGCCGGCCGCTTCGGCCCTGGCCGCGCGCTACAACGGCAGCTTCAGCGCGGCCCGCGGCGCGACGCCGGTGGCGCCCTCCGCGGGCGGCAGTGCCAGTTCACTCGCGCAGTACATGGCGCGCTACATGGCCGGCAATACAGCACTGACGCAGGCCAGCCGCATCCTGCAGTTCCGCCCGCTGGGCAACAACGGCACGAACGGCGCCCAAGGCGCGGACGGCAAACCGGCCGGCACCTCGCCCGAGGCGGCCGCGCCCCAGGACGACCGCGCGCCCAAGCCTTTTGAATCAGCCGCCTGGCTGACACGCACCGCGCTGTGCGTCGAAGTACGCGACCCGCAGCGCGCCAACGGCCCCAAGGACAAACCCAAGGCCGACCCCGACAGCAAGGCCAACAAATCAGGCCGCGGCGAAACCGGCGCGATCTACGTCTTCATGCCGCCCATGGAGCGGCTCGAAGACTACCTGGACCTGCTGGCCGCCGTGGAAGCCACGGCGCAGTCGCTGGGCGTGAGCATCGTGCTCGAAGGCTACCCGCCGCCGCGCGACCCGCGCCTGAAAATGCTGCAGGTCACGCCGGATCCGGGCGTCATCGAGGTCAACATCCACCCGGCCTACAACTGGGGCGAGCTGGTGGAGCACACCGAGTTCCTCTACAAGATCGCGCACGAGACGCGCCTGTCGGCCGAAAAGTTCATGACCGACGGCCGGCACACCGGCACCGGCGGCGGCAACCATTTCGTGCTGGGCGGCGCCACGCCGGCCGACAGCCCCTTCCTGCGCAAACCCGAGGTGCTGGGCAGCCTGATCGCCTACTGGCACAACCATCCTTCGCTGAGCTATTTGTTCTCGGGCATGTTCATAGGCCCGACCAGCCAGGCCCCGCGTGTGGACGAAGCCCGCAACGACCAGCTCTACGAACTCGAGATCGCCTTGCGCGAGATCGAAAACAACCGCAAGAAATACGGCGCCGACATGCCGCCCTGGCTGGTGGACCGCACCTTGCGCAACATCCTGGTCGACGTCACCGGCAACACGCACCGCAGCGAGTTCTGCATCGACAAGATGTATTCGCCCGATTCCGCCACCGGACGCCTGGGCCTGCTGGAGCTGCGCGCCTTTGAGATGCCGCCGCATGCGCGCATGAGCATCGCCCAGCAGCTGCTGCTGCGCGCGCTGGTGGCGCGCTTCTGGAACAAGCCCTACCACGGCCGCGTCACGCGCTGGGGCACAGAGCTGCACGACCGCTTCCTGCTGCCCGGCTTTATCCGCATGGACTTTGAAGACGTGCTGACCGAGTTGCGCGAAGCCGGCTACCCCTTCGACATGGCCTGGTTCGAGCCGCATTTCGAGTTCCGCTTCCCGCTGATAGGCCAGGTCAAGTCCAACAGCATCGAGCTGACGCTGCGCAGCGCGCTCGAGCCCTGGCATGTGATGGGCGAGGAAGGCTCGGCCGGCGGCACCGTGCGCTACGTCGATTCGTCGCTGGAACGCGTCGAGGTGCACGTCACCGGCCTCAACGACAACCGCTACGTGGTCACCGTCAACGGCCGCGCGCTGCCGCTGCAAAGCACGGGCCGCGTCGGCGAATACGTGGCCGGCGTGCGCTACAAGGCCTGGAACCCGCCGTCGGCCCTGCACCCGTCCATCGGCGTGCATGCGCCGCTGACCTTCGACATCGTCGACACCTGGATGGAACGCTCGCTGGGCGGCTGCCAATACCACGTGGCCCACCCGGGCGGGCGCAGCTATGACACCTTGCCGGTCAATTCGTACGAGGCCGAAAGCCGCCGCCTCACGCGCTTTTTCCGCATGGGCCACACGCCGGGCAAGATGCGCGTGGCGCCGGCGCAGCCGAGCCGGGAGTTCCCGTTTACGCTGGACCTGCGTTGAGGGCGGCCGGGGGCCCTTCCCCGGCGCCTATCAGCCTGTCTTATGGCTGCAACAATTGCATGCGCAAGCGGCATAAATAGCCAATTTGGCCGGGAATCAGCCCTTCATTGAGGCTTTACGCCTCAGGGCCGCAGGCATACTTGCAGCACGTGGAAAATAACACCCAGTCACTTTTTGCCGCCCAGGCGCTCGAATCCCCCTGCGCCCTGGCCGCCGCGCTGGCGCCGCATGCGGCAGCCGGCCATTTCGACGAGTTGCGAGGCCGTGTCTCCGAAGGCCCCGCGCCCGTGGAAGCGGCCGCGCCGGCCCAGCCCGCCTTGCGCGCGGCCGGCAGCGCCCCCGAAGCCGCTCCCACCCAGCCTGAGGCTCCCGCTGCAGCCACTGACGACAGCCTGTCGCCCGACTGGGCGCGTTTTTTCAACTTCCTGGGCACCGACGGTTTTTACGACCTGAACCACCGCACCGCCAACCTGCGCCGCCAGATCCGCGACAACGGCGTGACCTACAACGTCTATGCCGACGCCAACGGCCCGCAGCGGCCCTGGGCGCTGGACCTCTTCCCCATGATGGTCTCGGCCGGCGACTGGGCGCAGATCGAGGCCGGCATCCAGCAGCGCGCCCGCCTGCTGGACCGTGTCATGGCCGACATCTACGGCCCGCAGGAACTGCTCTCCAAAGGCCTTTTGCCCAGTGCACTGGTGCATGCCCACCCGGGCTACCTGCGCGGCATGCAGGGCGTGCAGCCGGCTGGCGGCACCTACCTTCACATTGCCGCCTTCGACATCGCCCACGGCCCCGACGGCCACTGGTCGGTGGTCTCGCAGCGCACGCAAGCGCCTTCCGGCCTGGGCTACCTGCTGGAAAACCGCCTCACCATCTCGCTGCTGTTCCCCGAGGCCTTCCGCGAAATGCAGGTCGAGCGTCTGGGCGCTTCGTACAAGGCGCTGGTCGACGGTCTCAAGGCCATGAGCCCGGCCGACGGTAGCGAGGAAAGCCGCGTGGTGCTGCTGACCCCGGGGCCTTACAACGAAACCTATTTCGAGCACGCCTACCTCGCGCGCTTCCTGGGCCTGACGCTGGTCGAGGGCAGCGACCTGCTGGTGCGCGACGACAGGCTTTACCTGAAGACCCTGCGCGGCCTGGAGCCGGTGCACGGGCTGCTCAAGCGCCTGGACGACGAATTCCTCGACCCGCTGGAGCTGCGGTCCGATTCCACGCTGGGCGTGCCCGGCCTGCTGCAGGTGATACGCGCGGGCAACGTGCTGGTGGTCAACACGCCGGGCTCGGCTTTCCTTGAATCCAGCGCGCTGCTGGGCTTTCTGCCGGCGCTGTCGGAACACCTGCTCGGTGAAACCCTGGCCTTGCCCTCGCTGGCCACCTGGTGGTGCGGCGAGCAGGCCGTCATGCAGGACGTGCTGGGTCAGCTTAAGAACTGCGTGATCAAGCCGACCTACCCCGGCTCGGGCATGGAGTCGGTGATAGGCCATACGCTGTCGCGCCGCGCGCTCGACGAATGGGCCGGCCGCATCGTGCGCCGCGGCGAAGACTACACGGTGCAGGCCTACCTGCCGCTGCCGCAGACCCCCACCTGGCAGGGTGAGCGGATTTCCCCGCGCTCGGCCATGCTGCGCGTGTTCGCCGTGGCCGACGGCAAGGGCTCCTGGCAGGTGCTGCCGGGCGGCCTGGCGCGGCTGGCCGGCAAGAACGAGAACATGTCTTCCATGCAGCACGGCGGCAGCAGCGCCGACGTGTGGGTGCTGGGCGATACTTCCGCGGCCAGGGCCGGGCATGCCGCCCCGCGCGCCGAGCAGCCCGCGCCGGCCTGGGCCGCGGCGCCGCTGCGCCACCGCCCACCGGTTACCAGCCGTGCGGCCGAAAATCTTTTCTGGCTGGGCCGCTACACCGAGCGCGCCGAAAACTCCACGCGCCTGGCGCAGATCACGCTGCAATGCCTGGGCGGCGAAGACCAGACCTCGCAGCCGCTGCTGGCCTGGCTGACCAGCATGGCCGTCGGCAATGCGCTGGTGCTCGACAGCGTGCCGCCGGCCACGCAGGCGCGCCGGGTCTTTGAACGCGCCTTGATCGCCAACCTGGCCGACACCGAACAGGCCGCCAGCGTGGGCTACAACCTGCGCGCGCTCAAGAGCGCGGCTTCGGCCGTGCGCGAACGCCTGTCGCAGGAACAGTGGCACATGATCGTGCGCACCGAGGCTGATTTTTTCCAGCGTTGCTCGATTTTCAGCAGCGTGGGCCAGTCGCAGACACAAAGCCAGGGCGGGCAAAGCCAGCAGCAGACCAGCCAGTACCTGCTCGAATACTCCTCCGTCGAGGCGCTGCGCGCGCTCGAATCGGCCAGCGGTTTCCTCTCGGCCATGACGGGCGCGCAGACCGACCGCATGACGCGCGACGACGGCTGGCGCCTGCTCAGCATGGGCCGGCTCATCGAGCGGCTCAACACCCTGGCCGGTGCGCTGGTGCGCGGTTTTGAAACCGGCTCGGTGTTCGAGGAAGGCGGCTTCAACGCCATGGTGGCGCTGTTCGACAGCACCATCACCTTCCACGCGCAATACCAGCAGCGCCGCGACATCCCGGCCCTGCTCGACCTGCTGGTACTTGACCGCGACAACCCGCGCTCACTGGGCTGGGTGGTGCAGACCCTGCGCGGCCGCCTGGCCAAGCTGGCCGGCAGCGCGCCGGGCGACATGCCAGAGCTTGCGATGGAACTGCCCGATCCCGGCAGCTGGGCCCTGGCCGACCTGTGCGCGGACATGCAGACCGAAGGCGACGGCGAGGGCCAGTGCCATGACGGCCGCCTGGTCGAGCTGCTGCGGCAATGCTGCGATGCCGCGCTGGACCTGTCGGACACCCTGAGCCGCCGCTACTTCAGCCACGCGGCCTCCGGCAGCCAGAGCCTGGGCGCCTGAGCGCCGGGACAAGCGAGTCATTCCATGCTGCTGCACGTCGTCCACGAAACCCGTTACCGCTATGCGCCGGCGGTGGAAAACGCCCACCACGTGGTGCACCTCAAGCCCGCCAGCCGCAACGGCCAGAGCCTGCTGAGCTATGCCTTGCACGTCGATCCGGCGCCCGTGCAGTTACGCGAGACCGTGGACGTCTACGGCAACACGCGCAGCTATTTTTCGCTGCAGGCGGCGCATGAAAGCCTGACCGTGGTGGCCGACAGCGTGGTCTCCACCTCGGCCCTCAACCCGCTGCAGTCCGAGGCCTCGCTGGCCGGTGGCCAGGCGGCGTCGCCGCCCTGGGAGCAGGCGCGCGAGCAGTTCCGCTACCGCGCCGGCGCGGCCTACGACAGCGCCTCCGAATTCCTGTTCGCTTCGCCCTATGTGCCGCGCGACGAGGCCTTCGTCGAGTTCGCGCGCCCCAGCTTCCTGCCGGGCCGGCCGCTGCCCGAAGCGGCGCGCGACCTGATGGAGCGCATCCACCACACCATGGCCTATGAGAGCGAAAGCACCGAGGTCAACACGCCGGCGCTCGAGGCGCTCAAACAAGGCAAAGGCGTGTGCCAGGATTTCGCCCACATCATGGTGGCCTGCTGCCGCGCCATGGGCCTGCCGGCGCGCTATGTGAGCGGCTATCTGCTGACCAGCCCACCGCCCGGCCAGCCGCGCCTGGTTGGCAGCGACGCCTCCCACGCCTGGGCCTCGGTCTACTGCCCGGGCCTGGGCACCTGGCTGGATTTCGACCCCACCAACAACCGCGCGCCGGGCGAAGACTACGTCACGCTGGCCACAGGCCGCGATTTCCTCGACGTCTCGCCCATGCGCGGCGTGATACGCGGCGGGGCGCAGCACATCCTCGACGTCGCCGTGACGGTGGAGCCGCTGCCAGAGACCGAAGTCCAGTCCCTTACGACGGGGAACTGAGCGCGGCGTCACCCAGCAGAGAGCCCTCGGGCAGGCTGCCCACCAGCCGGCGCCGGCACAGGCCGACAAACTCCTGCGCCGCGCCCGACTGGGCCTGCAGCGGCTTGAAGGCCAGCAAGGCGCGAAACGATACATCGGCCGCGAGCGGCACGCTGCGCAGGCCCAGCGCCAGGTATTCACGCGCCACCAGCGGATTCGTCACGGCCAGCCCGGCGCCGGCGAGCACCAGCGCGCATTGCGTCGCGCTGTACGGCGTTTCAATCACAAAGCGCGCCTGCACGCCGGCCTGCGCGAGTGCCGCTTCCAGGCGCCGCTGCGCCGGGTCGGACGCCGACAGGCCCACCAGTGGCACCTCCTGCAGGTCCTGCGGATGCAGCAGCTGCTTGCGCGCCAGCGGATGGGCGGCCGGCATGATGCAGACGGCGGGCGCCTGGTAGAACAGCGAAGACACCAGGCCGCTGGTGTCGGCCTCGTCGCCGAGGAAGGCCAGGTCCACCGCCCCCTGGAACAAGGCTTCGCGCAGCACCTTGGAACTGTCGACCAGCAGCAGGCAGCGCGTGCGCGGGTAGCTGCGCTGGAATTCTGCCAAAGCCCAGGGCATGACGCTGGCGGCCATGGCGTGCAGCGAACCTATGCGCAGCACGGTGTCTTCGTGCGACTGCAGCGCCACGATTTTTCGCTGCACGGCTTCCAGGCCTTCGTAGACCCGCTCCACCTCTTCCATCAGCGCGTGGGCTTCGGGCGTGGGCGTGAGCTTGCCCTTGGGCCGGTCAAACAGCTTGAGGCCGGCGCGCGCCTCCAGCTGTTGCAGCAGCTGCGTGACGGCCGGCTGGCTCACGTGCAAAGCCGCGGCCGCGCGGTTGGCCGTGCCCAGGCGCATGACCATGCGGAACACTTCAATCTGGCGTGCGCTTGCTTCGGCCATGGCGACTCCCTATAAGTTTTACTTATTCTAAATCGCCATGAAGTGCTGCACGGAAGCGCCAAGCCTTCATACCATTGGCCGCATGAACTCCTTCGTTTCCGTATCCTCCACGGCATCTCCCGTAGTGACCCGAAATCCGCACCTCTCCGGGCTGCGCTGCATCCATTGCGCTCGCGACTACCCCTTGCAGGATCTGCCGGCCGGCTGCCCACACTGCGCAGCGGCAGGCACGCCGGCGAGCCTGGAGGCGGTCTATGCCGAACTGCCCAAAACCCTTAAAACTGCCAGCGCAGGTTATAAGTGGGGCGCTTGGCTGCCCTACACCCAGGGCGTTTCCCTGGGCGAAGGCGGCACGCCCTGCCTGGAGCTGCCGCGCCTGGCGCGCACTTTCGGCCTGCGGCAGCTGTCGGCCAAGCACGAGGGCATGAACCCCACGGGCTCGCACAAGGACCGCATGTCGGCCCAGGCCGTGAGCCGCGCGCTGGACGTGGGCGCGCAGACCGTGGTGCTGGCCTCCAGCGGCAACGCGGCGGTGTCGGCCGCGGCGTATTGCGCGGCCGCCGGCCTGGCCTGCGAAGTCGCCACCTACCACGACATGCCCGAGCCCTATGCGCGCGCGCTGCACCGCCTGGGCGCCAACCGCCTGAGCTTCGAGCGCGGCTTCGGCCGCTGGGAACATCTGCGCCGCCGCGTCGAGCAGGACGGCGCCTTCGCGCTGACGAACTACAGCGTGCCCGCCGTCGGCAGCCCAGCCTTCGGCGTCGAGGGCTACCGCGCTGTGGCGCTCGAATGTGCGGCCGATGGCTGTGTCCCCGACCACGTGCTGGTGCCCACGGCGCGCGGCGATTTGCTCTGGGGCCTTTACAGCGG
Source organism: Polaromonas sp. P1_G1 (assembly GCF_056405595.1). Classification (NCBI taxonomy): domain Bacteria; kingdom Pseudomonadati; phylum Pseudomonadota; class Betaproteobacteria; order Burkholderiales; family Comamonadaceae; genus Polaromonas; species Polaromonas sp. P1_G1. The sequence goes on along the minus strand of NZ_JBFUBU010000031.1, from coordinate 30,670 downwards.
GTTTCGCGACCTGCTGCAGGCCGGGCTGGTCGCGCGCATGCCGCGCCTCTGGGCGGTCGAGCCTTTCCCGCGCCTGGCCCGCGTGCTGGGCGGCGAATCGCCGCAGTCCGAATTCACCGGCCAGACCGCGCAGTTTTCCATCGCGGGCAGCACCGTCACCTTGCAGCAGGCGCTGGCCGTGCGGCATTCGAACGGCGGTGCGGTGGTGGTCGACGACGCCGGGGCCGTGGAAGGCAGCAGGCAGCTGGGCGCGCAAGGCCTGTGGGTGGAACTGTGCGCGGGTGCCTGCCTGGGCGCGCTGGCGCAGTTGCGCGCGCGCGGCGAAATCGCGCCTTCCGAGCACGCCCTGCTGCTGCTGACCGCCAAGGGTGACCGCGACACCTTGGACACCTTGCCTTGACCTCTCCGATTCCCCCAACTCCCCTGAACCGACACCCCAGACCGCAAAGGATTTCCCCATGAAGACCCGACTGCTCACCACCCTGCTTCTGGCTGGCGCCGCCTTGATCAGCGCAAGCGCCCACGCCGCCTACCCCGACAAGCCCCTGCGCCTCATCGTGCCCTGGGCGCCCGGCGGCAGCACGGACGCGATCGCGCGCGCCATCGCGCAGCGCATGGGCGAGACCATGGGCCAGACCGTGGTGGTGGACAACCGCTCCGGCGCCTCGGGCCGCATAGGCACCGAGGCCGCGGCCAAGGCTGCGCCCGACGGCTATACCTTCGCCATCGTCGAGTTGCCGCATGCGATCGCGCCGGCCGTGTTCAACAAGATGCCTTATGACCTGCTGCGCGACTTCACGCCGGTTTCCATGGTCGGCACCTCACCGCTGATGCTGTTCGCCGGCCCGCAATACAAGAACGGCGACATCAAGGGTTTCCTCAAAAACCACCGCAACAGCAAGGTGCCGCTGGCCCTGGCCCACAGCGGCAACGGCTCCATCAGCCATCTGTCGAGCGAGCTGTTCGCCACCGCCACCGGCGTCAGGGTCAATGCGATTCCCTACCGCGGCTCGGCGCCGGCGCTCACCGACGTCGCGGCCGGCCAGGTGGATGCGCATTTCGCCACGCTGGCCAGCGCCAGCTCGCTGTTGGGCGCGAACAGGATTTCGGCCCTGGTGGTGACCGGCAACACGCGCTTGGCCTCGCTGCCCGACGTTCCCACCGCGCGTGAGGCCGGCATGGAAGGCATGCAGTTCAACCAGTGGTGGGCCTTGGTGGCGCCAGCCACCACGCCCATCGAGATCGTCGAGCGACTGCGCAACGAAGCCGTCGCGGCGCTGGCCCACCCGTCGACGCGCGAGCGACTCACCACGCTGGGCATAGACCTCAAGGGTTCGAGCCGCGACGAGTTGCGCGCCTTCATGCGCAGCGAAGTGGACCGCTGGGGCGCCGTGGTGCGCAAGGCCGGCATCAAGCCCGAATAAGCCCCCGCCCTGCATCACTTCCTTTCATGCCGCTACAGGCCGGCCCGTTGGCGGGCCCGCCCTACAATTCCCTGCACCACCCCGCCTGCGGGAACCGCCTTCAACCAAAGGGAAACACCATGAGCGCCTACGACAAGCTGAAAGCACTGAACATCACCCTGCCCCCCGTGGCGATCCCCGTCGCGGCCTACCTGCCTTTTGTGCAGACCGGCAAGCTGGTGTTCCTGAGCGGCCACATCGCCAAAAAAGACGGCAAACCCTTGGTCGGCCAGCTCGGCAAAAACATGACGACCGAAGAAGGCAAGGCGGCCGCGCGTTCGGTCGCCATCGACCTGATGGGCACGCTGGAAGCCGCCGTCGGCCTGGGCAAGGTCAAGCGCATCGTCAAGCTCATGAGCCTCGTCAATTCGACCGGCGACTACACCGAGCAGCACCTGGTGACCAACGGCGCGAGTGAACTGTTCGCCGAAGTTTTCGGCGATGCCGGCAAGCATGCGCGCAGCGCGTTTGGCGTGGCACAGGTGCCCATGGGTGCTTGTGTGGAGATCGACCTGGTCGCTGAAGTGGAATGAGTCCCGGAACGCCACCTCTCTACCAGTTCCGCTACTTTTTCAGCTCCGGTTCGGGCATTTGCCTGTGGGGTTTGAACCCTGAAGCGATCGAGCGGTATGGCTACGCAGTCGATCTGAAAGATTTGAAGCTCGAAGAGAACCTGCTGCGACGAGGATGGCATTTGTTGGCGTGGTTTGATACAGCTCTTGACTGGAGTTATCCGGGGAACCCTTCTCCCTGGACGAAAGAAGAGTCGCAGCGATTCGACGACTATGCGCAACGCTTCCTGTCTGATGTTCGGCAGGCACTCGGTACAGGCTTCGAAATTCGCGATGAGTCGAAAACGGCTGCGCAGACACGCTGACCTCCTGACCGTAGAACTGGAATGGCCAAAGACCTTTTGGCTGACGACCTGACACAAGCTTGCCTAGAATGACCAGGTTCCGGCCATTTCGCCGGGGCAGCGTTCTCAGGGCGGGGTGAAATTCCCCACCGGCGGTGTTTGCAGGCAACTGCATCAGCCCGCGAGCGCCCGCGCCTCCTCACCGGGGGGCGCGGGGTCAGCAGATTCGGTTCAACTCCGAAGCCGACGGTCACAGTCCGGATGAAAGAGAGCGCGATGCAAACGGCTGTGCCGTGGGCGGCGTTTGCCGGTGTGGAGTTCTTCCGCCCCGGCGGCCGTATGCCTGCGCGCCGGCCGCAGGCTCGTGCGCCCTGATTCTGGTAATACCTACAGAGGCCATCCATGAGTCAGACAAACAGTTCAGTTGCTTCCCCTTCCGCCATCTATTCCGGTGGCGCTCCCAAGGCGCGTTTCGCCTTTATCCAGTCGTCCTGGCACGAAGACATCGTGGACCAGGGGCGCGGCGCCTTCCTGGCTGAAATGGCCAGGCAGGGCGTGGGCCCTGAATCCATAGACACGTTTGAAGTGCCGGGCGCCTTCGAGATCCCGCTACACGCCAAAAAACTCGCGCAGTCGGGCCGCTATGCGGGCGTGGTCTGCTGCGGGCTGGTGGTGGACGGCGGCATCTACCGCCACGAGTTCGTCGCCGATGCAGTGATCAGCGCACTGATGGGCATACAGCTGGAGACCGGCGTGCCGGTGTTTTCCGCGGTGCTGACGCCGCAGCATTTCCACGAACACGAGGAACATCGCCAATTCTTCACCGCGCACTTCCTGACCAAAGGCAAGGAAGTGGCGCAAGCCTGCCTGGAGACGGTGGCGGGCCTGAAGAAACTCGAGTCGCTGCTCGCGGCCTGAGCCCGGCGCCCGCCCCTTTCAAGGGAAGCGGGCGTCGCCCTTATTCGACGCGGGTGATACCGGTGGGCTTGAAGCCCAGGTCGGCGGCCTTGCCCTTGCGCGCGCGTGCCGCGCGGGCGTTGTTCAGCGTGCGGATCTCCAGCGTTTCCTCGCGCGCCTTTCCGCCGCGGCCTATGCCTTCGATCTTGACGCTGCGGGTGTAGGCCGCCGCGCCGGCCAGGGTGTCCTTGGCTTCGAGGTCTATCAGCATCAAGCCGCGTCCGCCGGCGGCCTGCATTTTCAGCTCGCCGATTTCAAAGGTCAGGATGCGGCCGCCGGTGGACGCGCAGGCCACGTGCGTGGCGGGCACCATCGGCGTCGTGCCGCTGTTGAAGGCGGCGTGTGAGGGCCTGCAGATGGTTTCGCCTTCGGCGCAGCTGATGAAGGCCTTGCCGGCCTTGAGGCGGGACGTCATGTTCTCGACCGTGGCGAGGAAGCCGTAGCCGCCGCTGGCGCTGAGCAGCAGCGCGGCATTGGACGGCCCGGCGAAGTAATGCACCAGCTGCGTACCGGATTCGAGGTCGATCATCGTGGTGAGCGGCTGGCCGTCGCCGCGCGCACCGGGCAGCACGGACACCGGCACCGAATAAATGCGGCCGCGCGAACCGAAGGCCAGCAGCGTGTCGATCGTGCGGCATTCAAAGGTGCCGTAGAGCCCGTCGCCGGACTTGAAGGCAAAGCCCGCCGGGTCATGGCCGTGGCCGCTGCGCGCGCGCACCCAGCCCCTGTCGCTGATGACCACGGTCACCGGCTCGTCCAGCACCTTGACTTCGAGCACGGCTTTTTTCTCGGCCTGGATCAGGGTGCGGCGCGCATCGGTGAACTGCTTGGCGTCGGCCTCGATTTCCTTGATCAGCAGGCGCTTGAGCGCCGCCGGGCTGCCGAGGATTTCCTCGAGTCGGCCCTGCTCTTCGCGCAGGTTCTTGAGGTCCTGCTCGATCTTGATGGCTTCGAGCCGCGCGAGCTGGCGCAGGCGGATTTCAAGAATGTCTTCGGCCTGGATTTCACTGAGCTTGAAGCGAGCAATCAGCGCAAGCTTGGGCTCGTCCGACTGGCGGATGATGGCGATCACCTCGTCGATGTTGAGCAGCACCAGCTGCCGTCCTTCGAGGATGTGGATGCGGGCCAGCACCTTGTCGAGCCGGTGCTGCGAACGCCTTTGCACGGTGGTCTGGCGGAATTCAATCCATTCCGTCAGCATCTGGCGCAGGTTTTTCTGCGTCGGCTTGCCGTCCAGCCCGACCATGGTCAGGTTGATGGGCGCCGAGCTTTCCAGGCTGGTGTTGGCCAACAGGGTGTTGATGAGTTCGGACTGGCTGATCTTGCTGGTCTTGGGCTCGAACACCAGGCGCACGGCGGCGTCCTTGCTGGACTCGTCGCGCACCACGTCGAGCACAGCCAGGATGGTCTGCTTGAGCTGCACCTGGTCCTGGCTCAGGGCTTTTTTGCCGGCCTTGATTTTCGGGTTGGTGATCTCTTCGATTTCTTCAAGCACACGCTGGGTGCTGACACCGGGCGGCAGTTCCTGCACCACCAGCTGCCACTGGCCGCGCGCCAGTTCTTCGATCTTCCAGCGCGCGCGCACCTTGAGCGAACCGCGGCCGGTGCTGTAGGCTGCCGCGATTTCGGCGTGGCTGGAGATGATCTGCCCGCCGCCCGGATAGTCGGGCCCGGCGATCAGCGTGAAGAGTTCTTCATCGCTGAGCTTGGGCGTCTTGATGAGGGCCACGCAGGCGTCGGCCACCTCGCGCAGGTTGTGGCTGGGGATTTCAGTCGCCAAGCCGACGGCAATGCCGCTGGCGCCGTTGAGCAGGGTGAAGGGCAGGCGCGCGGGCAGCTGGCGGGGTTCTTCAAAGGAGCCGTCGTAGTTGGGCACAAAGTCGACCGTGCCTTCGTCCAGCTCGTCGAGCAGCAGGGTCGTGATGCGCGCCAGCCGCGCCTCGGTGTAGCGCATGGCCGCCGCGCCGTCGCCGTCGCGCGAACCGAAATTGCCCTGGCCGTCGACCAGCGGGTAGCGCTGGCTGAAGTCCTGGGCCATGCGCACCATGGCGTCGTAAGCCGCCTGGTCGCCGTGCGGATGGTATTTGCCGAGCACGTCGCCGACCACGCGGGCGCTCTTGACCGGCTTGGCCCCGCTGGCGCCGTTGGCGCCGCCAAAACCCAGACCCATGCGCGACATGCTGAAGAGGATGCGGCGCTGCACCGGCTTCTGGCCGTCGCAGACGTCGGGCAAGGCCCGGCCCTTGACGACGCTGAGCGCGTATTCAAGGTAGGCCCGCTGCGCGTACGCGGCCAGCGAATCCTGGTCGGCGGGCTCGGGAATGGGGGCGACTGCGTCCGGTGTGAAAAGATCATCCATCGTGATTTGGCTTGGGCTAGGTCAGGTTATGCCGGGCCGGTGCGCACAGGCGCGGCCGGTACAGGATTATGGAAAGAAAAATGGAGGGAGCCGCTTTCAGGCTGCCGGGTTTGCCGGCGAAACTCCGGGTGCATGGGCGTCAGTTCCGCTCGGGTGGGACCTCTGGCGTGGCGGTGGACGCGACCGTGGTCGGCACCATGTTGCTGCGGCCCGTGGCACCGCCCATCATCTCCATGCGCACCCGGCCGCCGCTCGCGCTCATCATGCTGGGCGGCTTGAGGTGGTTATAGAGCTGCATCACGGTCTTGACGTAGTTTTTGGTCTCGGGATAGTTGGGGATTTTGTTGCCCGCGCGCTGTACGGCGCCTTCGCCGGCGTTGTAGGCGGCAATCGCCAGTTCGAGCTGACCCGGGAACATGGCAATCAGGTCGCTAAGGTAGCTGGAGCCGGCCCGGATGTTGGTCTTGGGGTCGGTGAGCTTTTTGTGGACCGTGGAATCCTTGCTGGCCCGCACGCCGTAACGCTCGGCCGTGGGCGGAATCAGCTGCATCAGCCCGACCGCGCCCTTGGGCGAGACGGCCTGGGTGTTGAAGCCCGATTCGGTGGCTATCAGCGCCTGCAGCAGCTCGTAGTCGATGCCGTGCGTGACGGAAGCTTCGCGCAGCAGGTGTTTGACGGCCTTGTAGTTGGGCGACACGTCGAAGTAGGCCAGCAGCTTGGGGGGCGCGGCGGCCACGCCGGTGGCGCGATTGGCGCCGCTGCCGACAGCCTTGCCGCTTCGGCCCACGTTGTCGCCGGCGCTGAAGCTTTCGCTGCCGCGGAAAAAGAGTTCATAGCGGTCGTCCAGCCGCACCGCCGAAAAATGCGCGATGCCGTCTTTGTCCACGTAGCCCCAGATGTCGGCGTGGGCAGGCGAGGTGAACAGCGCTGCCAGGCCCATGACCATCAGGGGCAGGCCCAGCGCGCGCAGGGGCCGCCGCAGAAAGGATAAAAAGGTCTCAGGCAGTTTCATCAAATATCAATTTCCACGGCATCGCCGTGCAACTCCATCAGTTCGCGGCGGGCCGCAGCTTCGCCCTTGCCCATCAGCTTGGTGATCAGGCTCTCGGTTTGCCCGAAATCCTGGTTGCCCAGTTGCACGGGCAACAAACGGCGGGTATCCGGATTGAGTGTGGTTTCCCACAGTTGTTCCGCACTCATTTCACCCAGGCCCTTGAAGCGGCTGATGCTCCAGGCGCCTTCGCGCACCCCGTCCTTGCGCAACTTATCCAATATGGCGGTCAACTCGCCTTCGTCAAGGGCATAGACCTTGGACGCCGGCTTTTTGCCCCGCGCGGGCGCATCGACCCGGAAAAGCGGCGGCCGCGCGACATACACATTACCGGATGCTATCAATTTGGGGAAATGGCGGAAAAACAGCGTGAGCAGCAGCACCTGGATGTGGGAGCCGTCCACGTCGGCATCGCTCAGGATACAGACCTTGCCGTAGCGCAGGCCGCTCAGGTCGGGGGTGTCGTTCGGGCCGTGCGGATCGACACCTATGGCGACCGCGATGTCGTGGATTTCGGTGTTGGCAAACAGGCGGTCGCGCTCGACCTCCCAGGTATTGAGCACCTTGCCGCGCAGCGGCAGGATGGCCTGGCTTTCCTTGTCGCGGCCCATTTTGGCGCTGCCGCCGGCCGAGTCGCCCTCGACCAGGAAGACTTCGTTGTGGGCCAGGTCGCGGCTTTCGCAGTCGGTCAGCTTGCCGGGCAGCACGGCCACGCCTGAGCCCTTGCGTTTTTCGACCTTCTGGCCGGCCTTCTGGCGGGTTTGCGCGGCCTTGATGGCGAGTTCGGCCAGCTTGCGGCCGTAGTCGACGTGCTGGTTGAGCCACAACTCCAACGTCGGGCGCACAAAGCTGGACACCAGCCGCACGGCGTCGCGGGAGTTGAGGCGCTCCTTGATCTGGCCCTGGAACTGCGGGTCCAGCACCTTGGCGCTCAGCACATAGCTGGCGCGGGCGAAAACGTCCTCGGGCAGCAGCTTGACACCCTTGGGCAGCAGCGAATGCAGGTCGATAAAGCTCTTGACGGCGTTGAAGAGGCCGTCGCGCAGGCCGCTTTCGTGGGTGCCGCCGGCGCTGGTGGGGATCAGGTTGACATAGCTCTCGCGCACCGGCTGGCCGTCTTCGGTGAAGGCCACGCACCACTGGGCGCCCTCGCCTTCGGCAAAGCTGTCGTGCTGGGAATCGGCAAAACCTTCACCTTCGAACATCGGGATGACGGGGTCACCGTTCAGCGTCTGCATCAGGTAGTCGCGCAGGCCGCCTTTATAAGACCAGGTCTGGGTGTCCTTGGTCTTCTCGTTGGTCAGCGTGACGGTGACGCCGGGCATGAGCACGGCCTTGCTGCGCAGCAGGTGCGTGAGTTCGGCCATGGGCAGCGCGGCCGACTCGAAGTATTTGGCGTCGGGCCAGGCGCGCACGGTAGTGCCGGTCTTGCGGTCGCCTTCGCCGTTTTTGCGCAGGTGCAGCTTTTCGATGACGTCGCCGCCCGAAAACACCAGGCGGGCCACCATGCCTTCGCGGTAGGACGTGACTTCCAGCCGTTTGGACAGCGCGTTCGTCACGCTGACGCCCACACCGTGCAGGCCGCCCGAGAAACTGTAGGCGCCACCCTTGCCCTTGTCGAACTTGCCGCCGGCGTGCAGCCGGGTGTAAACGATCTCGATGACCGGCACCTGTTCTTCCGGGTGCAGGCCGAAGGGGATGCCGCGGCCGTCGTCGTCGACGCTGACAGAGCCGTCGGTATGCAGCGTGACCTTGATCTTCTTGCCGTGGCCGGCCAGGGCCTCGTCGGCGGAGTTGTCCAGCACTTCCTGGATGACGTGCAAGGGGTTGTCGGTGCGGGTGTACATGCCCGGGCGCTGCTTGACGGGCTCCAGGCCCTTGAGCACGCGGATCGAGCCTTCGGAATATTCGGTGGGTAGTTTGTCGGCCATGGCAGATGAAAGAATTGCCGCAATTGTAGTCCGGGCCGGGAAAGTCACTGTACAAACATACAGTCCACCCGATTCGGGGCGCGGGAACGAAGCGCGGGCGCGGCAGCGTTTCGCCATTTTCGTTACAGTCGGCGGATAGCTTTCCTGCCGCCCCAGGCCTTTCCTTTTTCGCCGCTCACGGCGACCGTTCATGACCACCGATACCAAAAAACTTTCCATGCTGCAGGTCCTGATCTGCGGCGCCACCATCGTCACGCTGTCCATGGGCATTCGCCACGGCTTCGGGCTGTGGCTGCAGCCCATCACCCAGGCCCAGGGCTGGACGCGCGAAACCTTTGCCTTCGCGCTGGCGGTGCAAAACCTGTCCTGGGGCGTGTTCGGCATCTTCGCCGGCATGGCGGCCGACCGCTTCGGCGCTTCCCGCGTGATCGTGGGCGGCGCCCTGCTGTACGGGCTGGGCCTGGTGGGCATGGCGCTGTCGCCCACGGGCTTTCTGTTCACCATGACGGCCGGGGTGCTGATAGGCGCCGCGCAGGCCGGCACCACCTATGCCGTCATTTACGGCGTGATAGGCCGCAACATTTCGGCGGAAAAACGTTCCTGGGCCATGGGCGTGGCCGCGGCGGCGGGCTCTTTCGGCCAGTTCCTGATGGTGCCGGTCGAAGGCCTGCTGATCAGCGGCCTGGGCTGGAAAGAGGCCCTGCTGGTCCTCAGCGGCGCCGTGCTGCTGATCGCGCCGCTGGCGCTGGGCCTGCGTGAAGGCGGGTTTGCCGGTGGCCAGCCCGCCAAACGTGAGCAGACCATCGCCCAGGCGCTGCGCGAAGCCTTCAAGTACCCGAGCTTCCAGCTGCTGATGGCGGGCTACTTCGTCTGCGGCTTCCAGGTGGTGTTCATCGGCGTGCACATGCCCAGCTACCTCAAGGACAAGGGCCTGTCGCCCCAGGTGGCCAGCTATGCGCTGGCGCTGATCGGGCTGTTCAATGTCTTCGGCACCTATATCGCCGGCTCGCTGGGCCAGAAAATCGCCAAGCGGAAAATCCTGGCGACGATTTACCTCTCGCGCGCGGTGGTGATCGCCGTGTTCATCGCGGCGCCCCTGAGCCCGCTGAGCGTCTACATCTTCGCCAGCCTGATGGGCTTGCTGTGGCTGTCGACCATCCCGCCGACCAACGCCGTGGTGGCGCAGATTTTCGGCATCCAGCACCTGTCGATGCTGGGCGGCTTCATCTTCTTCAGCCACCAGATCGGTTCCTTCCTGGGCGTCTGGCTGGGCGGCTATTTATATGACCGCACCGGCAGCTACGACATCGTCTGGTACATCGCCATCGCGCTCGGTGTGTTTGCCGCCCTGGTGAACCTGCCGGTGCGCGAGGCGCCGATCACGCGCGCCGGCGTGCCGCAAGGGGCCTGAGATGGCCAAAAAAGCCGGCTTGTGGGCGCTCGCGGTCATCGCGTCGCTGGGGGTATTTGCCCTCTACACACGGCCGGAATTTCTTCTCACACTCGCAAATCAGATCTGGGCCTGCTTTTAGGAGCCGCTCAAAAACCCTCCAGGCGTTGTTGCAGCCGCCTTGCCGTGCTGGAGCACTGTCTGCGGCGTCGCGCCTAGCCAGGACCGCTTCGCTGGGTTTTGTGAGCAGCTCCGGGCAAGAAGGATTCGGAATTTAAGGGCGATGGGGCGCAATCCAGGAAGACGGGGACAACACCATGAAAACCATCATCATCACCGGCGCATCGGACGGCATTGGCGCCGAAATGGCGCGGCAACTGGCCAAAACGCATGGCACCGGGGTCGCGCTGGTGCTGGCGGCGCGCAATGATGCGCTGCTTGATGAGATCGCGCAGCAATGCGCCGCGCACGGCGCGCAGACCCTGGTCGTCAAGACCGACGTATCCATCGAAGCCCAATGCCGCCATCTGGTGGACGCCACCGTGGGTCGCTTCGGGCACATCGACGCCCTGGTCAACAACGCCGGCATGTCGGCGCAGGCGCTGTTCGAGGACGTCAAGGCCCAGGACCTGGGCTGGTATGAGCAGCTGATGCGCATCAACCTCTGGGGCAGCGTCTGGTGCACCCACGCCGCCCTGCCCCACCTGAAGCTGCGCCACGGCAGCATCGTGGCCGTTTCCAGCCTGGCCGGGCTGATCGGAGTGCCGGGCCGCACGGCCTACAGCGCCACCAAATTCGCCATGGTGGGATTTTTTGAGGCGCTGCGCGCCGAAATGAAGGGCGCCGGGGTCAGCGTGACCACCGCCTACCCGGGCGTGGTCGCCACCCATATCCGCCACCGCGGCTTCAATGCGGCGGGCGTGGCCGCTGGCTCCAGCGGGCTCAAGGAAGACGACGCGATGAGCGTGGAAGAATGCGCCCGGCTGATCCTGCAAGGCATGGAGCGCCGCGACCGCGAGGTCGTCATGACGGCCAAGGGCAAGCTGGGCCGCTGGCTCAAGCTGATCGCGCCGGGCCGGGTTGAGTCCATGGCGCTGGCCGCGCTCAAAGACGACGTCAAGCCCCTCTAATATGAGCAGTACTCCGCACGGAACGGAATTGCCCTCCGCCTGGGTGCAGCGCTGGTCGCACCTGGTCCCCCAGCGCGGCGTGGTGCTGGACGTCGCCTGCGGCTATGGCCGCCACGCCCGCTGGTTTCACCGGCGAAACCACCCTGTGGTCCTGGTGGACCGCTCCCAGGAAGCGATGGACGCCATCGCCGCCGCCATCCCCGCATCCGCCCGCGAGGCGGTGGTGGCCGACATTGAAGCCGGCCCCTGGCCTTTCGCGGGCCGGCAATTCGACGCGGTCGTCGTGACCAACTACCTGTGGCGCCCCCTGCTGCCCACGCTGCTGGCCGCCCTGGCGCCCGGCGGGGTGCTGATTTACGAAACTTTTACGCAAGGCAATGAGACGGTGGGCAAGCCCTCCCGGCCGGATTTTTTGCTGCGCACCGGCGAATTGCTGGAAACCTGCCGGGCGCTGCGGGTGGTGGCCTTCGAGGAGGGTTTCCATGAGAGCCCGCCGCGGTTTGTCCAGCGCATTGCCGCGGTCCGCGAAGCGCCCGCAACTGCGGGTTTGCCCGCCCCGCCGCGCTATGGACTGCCCTAGGCTCTGGGTAGAATGCAGGATTGGCCGTTTTGGGCCGGCCTGGCGGTATTCCGGCCAGTCCCCTTCCCAAGCTCCCGGCCGCGAACGTTTACAAACAAAGCATGAAACCCATTACTGGCAGCATCGTTGCACTGGCAACACCCTTGCATGATGACGGCAGCGTAGATTACCCAACCTTGCGCAAACTGGTGGACTGGCACATCGCCGAAGGCACGGACTGCATAGGCGTGGTCGGCACCACCGGCGAATCCCCGACCGTCAACGTCGAAGAGCACTGCGAAATCATCCGCGTCTCGGTGGAACAAGCCAAAAAGCGCGTGCCCATCATGGCCGGTTGCGGCGCCAACTCCACCGCCGAGGCGATCGAACTCGCCCGCTTCGCCAAGCAGGTGGGCGCCGACTGCCAGTTGCAGGTCGTCCCCTATTACAACAAACCCACGCAGGAAGGCCAGTACCGGCACTTCAAGGCGATCGCCGAAGCCGTCGGCGACCTGCCCACCGTGCTGTACAACGTGCCCGGCCGCAGCGTGGCCGATATGGCGCATGCCACCGTGTTGCGCCTGGCCCAGGTGCCCGGCATCGTCGGCATCAAGGAAGCCACCGGCAATATCGAGCGCGCGCAATGGCTGATCAAGGAAGTGCCCAAGGGCTTTGCGGTGTATTCGGGCGACGACCCGACCGCCGTGGCACTCATGCTCTGCGGCGGCCAGGGCAACGTCAGCGTGACGGCCAACGTGGCGCCCCGGCTCATGCATGAGCTGTGCGTGGCTGCCGTGGCGGGCGACACCCGCCGCGCAATGGAACTGCAGCTCAAGCTGCTGCCGCTGCACAGAAACCTGTTTATCGAAGCCAACCCGATTCCCGTCAAATGGGCCATGGCCCGGATGGGTCTTTGCGGCGGCACCTTGCGGCTGCCGATGACGCCGCTGGAGACATCGAACGAAGCGGCCGTGGAAAGCGCCCTGCGCGCCTGCGGCCTGGTTTGATTTGCCTGATCTGATTTTTAAGGGAACCCAAGTGAAGATATCGCCAACACGTCCTGCATTTTCAAAAGCCCGGAGCGCCGCAGCTGTATCCGCGCTGCTGGCTCTCGGCCTGCTCGCCGGCTGCTCCTCCCTCAGGGATGTGATGGACGGCGAACGCGTCGATTACAAATCCAGCGGCGCCAAGGGCCCTTCTCTGGACATCCCCCCCGACCTGACCCAGCTCAGCCGCGACACCCGCTATGTGGTACCCGGCACGGCGGTCTCCGCCAACAGCTACCAGGTGGGCCAGCCCACGCAGGCTGTGCAGACGGCCACCGCCACTGTCGGCGACGTGCGCATCGAGCGCGCGGGCAGCCAACGCTGGCTGGTCGTGAACCGGCCCGCCGACAAACTGTGGGGGCCTGTGCGCGATTTCTGGCTTGAAAGCGGTTTCCTGCTCGCGCAGGACCAGGAAAACCTCGGCATCATGGAAACCGACTTCGCGGAAAACCGCGCCAAGCTGCCGCAGGACTTCATCCGCAGCGCGCTTGGCAAGGTCTTCGACGGCCTGTATTCCACCGGCGAACGCGACAAGTTCCGCACGCGCCTGGAGCGCCGCCCCGACGGCGGCACCGAGATTTATGTGAGCCATCGCGGCATGATTGAAGTGATCACCGGTGGAAAGACCGGCAACGCCGCCTCGGGTGACAGCACGGTCTGGCAGCCCCGTCCCGCCGACCCGGAACTCGAAGCTGAATTCCTGCGCCGCATGATGGTCAAGCTGGGCGTGACGCAAGAGCAGTCCAAGGCCCTGGTGGCCGCGGGCGCCGCCAAGCAGACTTCGCGCATCGCCACGGTGAACAACGTGCCCGTCGTGCAAATCGACGAAGGCTTTGAGCGCGCCTGGCGCCGGGTCGGCCTGGCGCTGGACCGCACGGGCTTCACGGTCGAAGATCGCGACCGCAGCCAGGGCACCTACTTCGTGCGCTACGTCGAGCCCGTCGCCAACAAGACCGAACCCGGCTTCTTCAGCAAGCTGTTCAGCGGCTCGCCGGCCGCCACGCCGCCCCTGAAATACCGCATCGCCGTCAAGAGCCAGGGCGAAAGCACCACGGTGTCCGTCCTCAATGCTCAGGGCGCCGCAGAATCATCGGCCAACGCCCAGCGCATCGTGCAGGTGATTGCCGACGACCTGAAGTAATCCGGGCCTGCCGCCCGACCGCCCAAGCCGCGAATTGCCACGCCCATGTTGAGGTTCAAAAGCCTGGGCAGCGGCAGTTCGGGCAATGCCGCCATCGTCGAAGCAATGGGAATCGCGCCTTCGCGGGTTCTCGTCGACTGCGGGCTGGGCCTCAAGCATTTGCTCTACCGGCTTGGCGAGGCCGAACTGCAGCCTGAGGACATACATGCCGTGTTCGTCACGCATGAACACGGCGACCACATCGGCTGCGCCCGCTCGCTCGCCCTGCGCTACCGCATCCCGGTCTGGATGAGCCACGGCACATATACCGCCATCGGGGCGCCGGATTTTGACGGCCTGCTGCACATCGCGCGCGACGGCAAAACCATCGAAGTGGGAGGCCTGCAACTGACGCCGTTCACGGTGCCCCACGATGCCAGGGAGCCCTTGCAGCTCACCTGCACCGACGGCTCGGCCAAGCTGGGCATCCTGACCGACCTGGGCCACGCCACGGCGCATGTCATGTCGCACCTCATGGCATGCGACGCCCTGATGCTGGAGTGCAACCATGACACCGAAATGCTGGCGCAATCGTCGTATCCGCCTTTTTTAAAGCGGCGCGTGGGCGGCCAGTACGGCCACCTCTCCAATGCCGCGGCGGTGGAGATTGCCCGCGGCCTCATTCATGGGCGATTCAGGCACCTGGTGGCCGCACACCTGAGCGCGCAGAACAACCGGCCGGCGCTGGTGCAGGCGCTAATGGCCGAAGCGCTGTCTTGCGGCGCGGATGACATCGTGGTCGCAAAACCCGACACCGGGACACCCTGGCTTTCGCTTTGAGTTTGTCGCGAGACGCCCGAAGGAAAAAGCAGCGGCCATAAAAAAAGCCGCCTTGCGGCGGCTTTCTTCAACTCGCTGAAAAAATTACTTTGCAGCGCTGGCAGGTGCGGTAGCAGCGGCGGCGGCAGAAGTAGCGGCAGCGGCAGCAGCGTCAGCAGCGGGTGCGGATGCAGCGGCAGCTGGAGCAGATGCGTCAGCAGCAGGTGCTGGAGCAGCAGCTGGTGCGGGTGCGGCTGGAGCAGCAGCTTCTTCTTTCTTGCCGCAAGCAGCCAGAGCAACAGCGGCGACGATAGCTGCCAAAACGAGTGACTTGTTCATTTTTACGATCCTTGGTGATATTTAAGAAAACAATTTCCGGAAATTGCCAAAAGAAAACCCAAACCGGAATTCAAGTAATTTTTGACCGGGGAAAGGACTCGAGCTCTTTCTACCCAGCTTTAAATTATATGCTGGATATTACAAGTCCGAAAACCCTTAGTCGACGAAGCACGACCGTATGGCGCCTGCGGCCTGCTGATTTTTGCGCCTAAAGCCCCAGGGTCGTGGCCGGAAAAGCCGGTGAGCTTTTCAGCAGGCGCTCGTGGATGCGCTCCCTGAGTGCCACCCGGCGGGCCGGCTCAGACCCGGCCATACCGGTGCAGCGCTGCAGGTCCAGGCGCTCAAAAACCCAGCCCGGGCCCAGCAGTGCGCTGGGCATGTCGTCGGCCGGGGCGGACGTAATGGCGCGGCAATCCACGATGTGCGCCCAGGTCCGCCGCCAGGTGACGAAGCGCGCGTGGCGGCGAAGCACTTCGTCGTAACTCCCGGCCAGCATCGTGAAGGTGCGGCCGGTTTTGGACCAGTCGTTCAGGGCCTGCGCCACCGCGCGCTCGCCCAGGGGCCAGTCCTCGAAATCCGGGTCACATACGATGATTTCACGCCAGCCCTGCTGCGCCGCCACGGCAAAAGCCTGGCGAATCATGTCCGTGAAATCCGTGCGCCCGCTGAAGCGGCCTTCCGGCAAGGCCGGCGGCGGGGTGAATGAGGTTTCGGTGTCCATGGAGCATCTCCTTCCTTGGGGGCAAACAGATGGTGATGGGTCGGCTCAGAAATCCGCGGATGGCTCCTGCCGTAGCCAGCCGGCATCGTGCCAGTCGCCTAGCAGCGCCAGCGCGGAGGCACCGGCCTTGCGCAGATCTTGCGGCGCCAGGCCGCGGCCGTCGGCCAGCCGCCGCATCAGGTTTGCGTCGGCGCCTTTGGCGCGGTAGCTCTCCCCGTTGATGAACACGTGGTCGGTGTCATACATCATCCGGGTGCGCGCATCCAGCCTGACCGCCGTGCGGCCGGCCTTCGCGGCGTCGGCATCCCATTCATCCGCGGCCTCGTCAAACCACACGGAGGGTTTGGGCTCGGTCATGTATTCGCCCAGGACACAGGCCAGCGCCAGAGGATCTTTCAGCGCGTCCTGCACGGCCTGGCTCGCGAAGGCGGCCAGGTCCGCGGGCAAGGCCGCCGGGGTGGCCGTGGCTTCCTGGCCGGGATCGCGGTACATGTCGGGCACCTTGGGGGCGCGTCCTGCCGGGACATCCGTGTCGTCGTCATCCTCGTTGAATTCAGCCAGACGCTGCAGCAGCTCCGCCGCCAGTTCGCCACGCCCCGGCGACCTGAAGCCTATCGAATAGGTCATGCAGTCGGCCGCCTTGCCGTCGCCAGAGTCCGCCGCCTCTGCGATACCGTCATGCGCATAACGCGGGGGCAGGTAGAGCATGTCACCGGCTTCCAGCACGAACTCCTGTTCGGGCTCGAAGTTCCGCAGGATCTTCAGCGGCACGCCCTCCTGCAGGCTCAGGTCTTTTTGCCGTCCTATCTTCCAGCGCCGCCGCCCGCTGGCCTGCAACAAGAAGACGTCATAACTGTCAAAGTGCGGTCCGACGCCGCCGCCCGGCGTGGCGAAGGAGACCATCAGGTCATCAAGCCGTGCATCGGGAACAAAGCGGAATTTTTGAAGCAATTCGTGCGCCCCGGCGTCATGCAGGTCCACCCCTTGCACCAACAGGGTCCAGGCCTTCTGGCTCAGCGGCGGCAGGCTGCGCGGCGCAAGAGGTCCCTGCTTCATCCGCCAGCCCTTGGCCTGCTGGACGATCAGCCGCGACTCCACCTGCTCGCTCGCGGCCAGCTTGAACAAGGCCGTGCGGCTCAGCAGAGGCTGGAATCCGGGCAGGGCCTGGCGCACGAGAAGCGGCTTTTTTTGCCAGTGCCGGCGCATGAATTGCGCCGGGCTCAGGCCGGCAAGGAGCGCTAGAGATTGGTTTACATCCATGGGACAATTGTCGGATGAAAATCACCCCGCAATGCGTCGTAGCCCTGACATGGACGCTGAAAGACACCCTGGGCGATGTGCTGGACGAACTGGATGAGCCCATTGAGTTCCTGCTGGGCGGCGATGACCTCCTCGCCAAGATCGAGGAAGCACTTCAAGGCCACGAAGCAGGCGACAAACTGGAACTGCACCTGGAACCCGAAAACGCCTTTGGCGACTATGACGAAGAACTGGTGTTCCTTGAGCCCCGCAAGATCTTCCCGGCCGAACTGGAAGAAGGCATGACCTTCGACGGCGCGGCCCTTCCGCAGGGCGTCAGCGGGACGGCGCCGCAGCAGCATATCTACACAGTCACCGAAATCTACCCCGACCATGTGGTGCTTGACGGCAACCATCCGCTGGCGGGCATCGCCATCCGGCTGGCCGTCAAGGTCGAGTCCGTGCGCGAAGCCAGCGAAGAGGAAATCGGCCAGGGTTCGCTGGGCACCGGCTTTTTCAAGCTCGAGCCGCTCACGCCCGGCAGCGGCACCTTGCATTAAGGCAAAAGCGCAAGGGCGGCACGAAGCCGCCCTTTACGCATTCCCCTGCTACGGCTTACATCCGGTACAGCAGGCCGTTCTCAATCCTCACACGGTCGCCGACACGCAGGTCGCCGGTCGACGGCACGTCATAGGCGCGGCCGGTGCCGTTGTCGAGCTGCACGGAGACGCGGTAGGTTTCACGCACCGTGGTGTTGCGGTTTCTTTCGATCGCATTGCCAGCCACGGCGCCACCCACGGCGCCGGCGACCGTCGCCACATCCTTGCCGGTGCCGCCGCCGATCTGGTGGCCCACCACTGCGCCAGCCACACCACCGAGGATGGCGCCTATGCCTGAGCTCCTGGCTTGTTCCGGGGTACGAAACACTTCGACGTTGCTGACCCGCCCGTATTCGATATAGCGGTTCTGCTGGTTGGCGGGATAGGTTCCGGCCGGGTAGGTTCCGGCGGGATAGGTCTGGTTAGGGTAGCTGGCGGTGTTCGGATAGGCCGGCGGGTAGTTCGCGTCCGACGTCGGCGGAGGGTTCATGGGTGCGCAAGCCGCCAGGGCGGCCAGTGCCAGCACCACGGAAGCGGATGAAATAAAGCGGGATGTGTTTCGCATGAGTCTCTCCTTTTAGTAAGTTCATGAGATTCCGGCATCAACATGCACATGCACGGGGACTCTCATGACCCATTAAGGACGGGACCCAGGCCATCCCGGGTGGGGATTGGGCCTGTGGCGGCGTGGGAGGCTTGTTGCAGGGGTTGTAGGAAAACCCCCACCACCCATTTCCCGCACAGTGGCGCGCAGCGCGCCGGGCTCAGGCCTTGCCGGTGGAGCCGTAGCCGCCCTCCCCGCGCTCGCTGGCGGGGAATTCGGAGACCACGTTGAACTGGGCTTGCACCACGGGCACGATCGTCAATTGCGCGATGCGCTCCATGGGTTCAATGGTGAAAGGCACGTCACTGCGGTTCCAGGCGCTGACCATCAACTGCCCCTGGTAATCGCTGTCGATCAGGCCCACCAGGTTGCCGAGCACGATGCCGTGTTTGTGGCCCAGGCCGGAGCGCGGCAGGATCAGCGCGGCATAGCCCGGGTTGTGCAGGTAGATGGCGATGCCCGTGGGCACCAGCTGCCAGGCGTTGGCGGCCAGGGTGAGAGGCGCGTCCAGGCAGGCGCGCAGGTCCAGGCCGGCGCTGCCGGGTGTGGCGTAGGCGGGAAGATTGTCTTGAAGGCGTGGGTCGAGGATCTTGACGTCGATGTGCATGAACTATTTTTTCTTCGGTGGTTGATTTTTCTGGGCTTCTTCGGCGGCTTGCCGCGCCAGTTCGCGCAGTCGCTGGACCAGCGCGCCGGATGACTGGCGGTTGGCCTGGAAGACCGCCCACGCGCCGTACACCAGCAGCGCGGGCAGAAACAGGAAACCGGCGCCGGGCAGTACTTCATCCAGCACCTGGGTGGCGATCCACAGGACGACCACCCATTTGACATGGGTCACAAAGGCGGCGCCGGTGGCAAGGGCAGAGGCGGGTTTGACGGGAGGCGTAACGGCGCTTGCCGGAGAGGGTGCGCGAAGCGAAGCCTTTTCGGGGGGCTTGAGCAGGTCTTCACGGGCGCCGGCCGACGCATTCGCATGCGTCAGGCGCTCCACGTAGCTGGCGAAATCGCCGTCCGGCGGCGTGTTCGAGGGAAGGTTCACGGTGCGGCCGCCTTTCCGTGGGAAGGAGGCGCCGCCATCCTGGTCGCGATCTCCCTGACCAGTTGCCGCGCCAGCGAGAGCTTGGAGGCCCGGGGCAGCGCCGTGCTGCCCTGCGCATCCACCAGTAGCAGCGCGTTATGGTCCTGGCCGAAGGTGTCGGGGCCGATGTTGCCGACCAGCAGCGGCACTTTTTTGCGCAGGCGCTTGGCCTCGGCGTTTTCCGCGAGGTCCTGGCTTTCCGCCGCGAAACCCACGCAGAAAAGCCGGCCGGCCTGCGCCGCGGCCGACTGGGCAACGGTGGCCAGGATGTCGGGGTTCTCGGTGAACGCCAGCTGCGGCGCCTGTCCGGAGCCGTCTTTCTTGATTTTCTGGGCCGAAGGCGCGGCGGGCCGCCAGTCGGCCACCGCCGCCGTGGCGACAAACACACTGGCGGCCTGGGCACGCGCAGAGACCGCCTCCAGCATCTGTTGCGCGGACCGCACGTCGATGCGGGTCACGCCGCGCGGCGTGGGCTGGCTCACCGGGCCGGCGACCAGCGTCACCTCGGCGCCCGCCTCGCGCGCCGCGCGCGCGATGGCAAAGCCCATCTTGCCGCTGGACAGGTTGGTGATGCCGCGCACCGGGTCTATGGCTTCATAGGTAGGGCCGGCAGTGACCAGCACACGCTGGCCGGCCAGCACCTTGGGCGCGAAAAAAGCGACCAGGTCCTCCAGGATCTGCTCGGGCTCCAGCATGCGCCCATCGCCAGTCTCCCCGCAGGCCTGGAAACCGCTGCCCACACCCAGCACCGTGGCGCCATCGGCGTCCAGTTGCACAAAATTGCGCTGTGTGGCCGGGTGCGCGTACATCTCGCGGTTCATGGCCGGCGCCACCAGCAGCGGCACCTTGTCGATGGGTCGGGCCAGGCACATCAGGCTGAGCAGGTCGTCGGCGCGCCCGTGCAGCAGCTTGGCCATGAAATCAGCGCTCATCGGCGCAACCAGGATGGCATCGGACTCGCGCGACAGGTTGATGTGCGCCATGTTGTTGTCTTCGCGGCTGTCCCACTGGCTGGTGTAGACCGGCCGGCCGCTCAGGGCCTGCAGCGTGACGGCCGTGATGAACTGTTCGGCCGCCTCGGTCATGACCACCTGCACCGTGGCGCCGGCCTTGATCAGCGCCCGGCACAGCTCGGCCGCCTTGTAACAGGCGATGCCGCCCGACAGGCCCAGCACGATGTGTTTGCCGGCCAGGTCCAGGGCTTCTTCTGCCTGCATACCGTTCTCCGCAGCTTGATTTGTCATGTTCCGCAATG
Organism: Polaromonas sp. P1_G1; assembly: GCF_056405595.1. Classification (NCBI taxonomy): domain Bacteria; kingdom Pseudomonadati; phylum Pseudomonadota; class Betaproteobacteria; order Burkholderiales; family Comamonadaceae; genus Polaromonas; species Polaromonas sp. P1_G1. The sequence goes on along the minus strand of NZ_JBFUBU010000031.1, from coordinate 10,154 downwards.
TATCAGCTAGACAAGCCCCCACACGCTTAACGGCCGGCCATGCACGGCCCGTCAGCCGCCATGCAAGTCCGGAATGGCTTTGGCCAAAATTCAGTAGCCCCTGCAAAGGGTATCCCGCCGGGCAACCCGTATAATCTCCGTTTACCACCTCTACGAACTTGCGGTTCGTACCTGACATGACCAAATTTGTCTTCGTCACCGGCGGTGTGGTGTCTTCCCTGGGCAAGGGAATCGCCTCAGCCTCCTTAGCTGCGATCCTGGAATCGCGAGGCCTCAAAGTCACTTTAATCAAGCTGGATCCCTACCTCAACGTGGATCCGGGCACGATGTCGCCCTTCCAGCACGGCGAGGTTTTTGTGACCGACGACGGTGCCGAAACCGACCTGGACCTCGGCCACTATGAGCGTTTCATCGAAACGCGCATGCGCAAGGCCAACAACTTCACCACCGGCCAGATCTACAAAAGCGTGCTCGAAAAAGAGCGCCGCGGCGACTACCTCGGCAAGACCGTGCAGGTCATCCCGCACGTCACCAATGAAATCCAGGAATTCGTCAAGCGCGGCGCCGGTTATGAGACCCCAGACGCGGTCGACGTCGCCATCGTCGAAATCGGCGGTACCGTCGGCGACATCGAGTCCCTGCCCTTCCTGGAAGCCGTGCGCCAGATGAGCCTGCGCCTGGGCGCCAACAACACCGCCTTCGTGCACCTGAGCTACGTCCCCTGGATCGCCGCCGCCGGCGAGCTCAAGACCAAGCCGACGCAACACACCGCCAAGCAGCTGCGCGAGATCGGCATCCAGGCCGACGTGCTGCTGTGCCGTGCCGACCGCCGCATTCCCAACGAAGAGCGCGAAAAAATCTCGCTGTTCTCCAACGTCCCCGAATGGGGCGTGATCTCCATGTGGGATGTCGACACGATTTACAAGGTCCCGCGCATGCTGCACGAGCAGGGCCTGGACGGCCTGATCTGCGACAAGCTGCGCCTCAATACGCCGCCGGCCAACCTCCGGCGCTGGGACGACCTGGTCTACGAGACCGAACATCCGCAGACCGAAGTCCACATCGCCATGGTCGGCAAGTACGTCGACCTCTCCGACAGCTACAAATCGCTCAATGAAGCCCTGCGCCACGCCGGCATGAAAAACCACGCCAAGGTGGTCATCGAGTACGTCGACTCCGAAACTATCTCGCCCGACAACGTCTCGCGCCTGGCGCGTTTTGACGGCATCCTGGTGCCCGGCGGCTTCGGCGTGCGCGGCGTCGAAGGCAAGATCTGCGCGGCCCGCTTCGCGCGCGAAAACAAGATGCCCTATCTCGGCATCTGCCTGGGCATGCAGGTCGCCACCATCGAGTTCGCGCGCCACGTCGCGGGCCTGAAGGACGCCAACAGCACCGAGTTCGACGCCGCCACCCCGCACCCGGTGATCGCGCTCATCACCGAATGGAAAGACGCCGACGGCACCATCAAGACGCGCGACGCCAAGTCCGACCTGGGCGGCACCATGCGCCTGGGCGCGCAAAGCTCCGACGTCGCCACCGGCACGCTGGCGCACAAGATTTACGGCGACGTGGTGACCGAACGCCACCGCCATCGCTATGAAGCCAACGTCAACTACCTCGACGCCCTGCGCGCCTCGGGCCTGGTCATCTCCGCGCTGACCCAGCGCGAGCAGCTCACCGAGATCGTCGAGCTGCCCCAGGACGTCCACCCCTGGTTTGTCGGCGTGCAGTTCCATCCCGAGTTCAAGTCCACGCCCTGGGACGGCCACCCGCTGTTCAACGCCTACATCGCCGCGGTGCTCCAGCTCCGCGCCACGGCGGGCCAGGACGGCAAGCCCGCTGCCAAGCCCCTGAAGGCGGTTGCCTGACCATGAAGCTCTGCGGATTCGACATTGGCCTTGACCAACCCTTTTTCCTGATCGCCGGCCCCTGCGTCGTCGAGTCCGAGCAGTTGCAGATGGACACCGCCGGCGCCCTCAAGGAAATCACCGCCTCGCTGGGCATTCCCTTTATTTTCAAATCGAGCTACGACAAGGCCAACCGTTCCAGCGGCACCAGCTTTCGCGGTCCCGGCATGGCCAAGGGCCTGGAAATCCTGGCCAAGGTCAAGCGTGAGCTGGGCCTGCCCATCCTGACCGACGTGCATTCCGAAGCCGACATCGCCACGGTCGCTTCCGTCGTCGACGTGCTGCAGACCCCGGCCTTCCTGTGCCGCCAGACCGACTTCATCCATGCGGTGGCGCAATCGGGCAAACCGGTCAACATCAAGAAGGGCCAGTTCCTGGCCCCCGGCGACATGAAGAACGTCATCGACAAGGCCCGCGCCGCCGCGCGCGAAAAAGGCCTCGATGAAGATAGCTTCATGGCCTGCGAACGCGGCGCGAGCTTCGGCTACAACAACCTGGTGTCCGACATGCGCAGCCTGGCCATCATGCGCGAGACCAAAGCCCCCGTGGTGTTCGACGCAACCCACTCGGTGCAGTTGCCCGGCGGCAACGGCACCAGCAGCGGCGGCCAGCGCGAGATGGTGCCGGTGTTGGCGCGCGCCGCGGTGGCGGTCGGCGTGGCGGGCCTCTTCATGGAAACGCATCCCGACCCGGCCAAGGCCATGAGCGACGGCCCGAATGCCGTGCCGCTCAAGCATATGAAGGCGCTGCTCGAAACACTGCTGGCGCTGGACCGCGTGACCAAGAAAAACGGCTATCTCGAGAACAATTTTTCCGCCTGACCACGAATCCAGCGCCCGGGGGAGCTCCGGGCCCTTCGGCAAAACACAGTCCCGCGCCGGCAAGGCATGTGGCAACCTTGAAACAACATCGGAACCCGACACATGCCCAGCGCCTACATCATCGCCAACGTCACAGTTACGAACCCCGAACAATACGAACAGTACAAAAAACTGTCTAGCATCGCCATGCAGGCGCACGGCGCCGAGGTGTGCGTGCGCGGCGGCAAGATCGAGGTGCTGGAAGGCGACTGGGCTCCCAGCCGCATCGTGATACTCAAGTTCCCCAGCATGGAGCAGGCACGCGCTTTCAACGAGTCCACCGAATACGAAGCGGCACGCCAGTCGCGCCAGGGTATCGCCGTGATGCGCATGGTGCTGGTCGAAGGCGTCTAAGCTTTTTAGTTTTTCTATTTCTGGTTTTCTATTTGGTTTTTCTATCTTTTATTTTCTGATTTTTGAAAGAGCCTAAATGAGCGCAATTGTTGATATCGTCGGCCGCGAAATTCTCGACAGCCGTGGCAACCCTACCGTCGAATGCGACGTGCTGCTGGAGTCCGGCGTCATGGGCCGCGCGGCGGTCCCTTCGGGCGCCTCCACCGGTTCGCGCGAAGCGATTGAACTGCGCGACGGCGACAAGTCGCGCTACCTCGGCAAGGGCGTGCTCAAGGCCGTCGAGCACATCAACACCGAAATCTCCGAGGCCGTGCTGGGCCTGGACGCCAGCGAACAGGCCTTCCTGGACCGCACCCTGATCGACCTGGACGGCACCGACAACAAGTCGCGCCTGGGCGCCAACGCCACGCTGGCCGTCAGCATGGCCGTGGCCCGCGCCGCGGCCGAGGAAGCCGGCCTGCCCCTGTACCGCTACTTCGGCGGCAGCGGCGCCATGCAGATGCCCGTGCCCATGATGAACGTGGTCAACGGCGGCGCGCACGCCAACAACAACCTGGACCTGCAGGAACTGATGATCATCCCCGTGGGCGCACCGAGCTTTCGCGAAGCCGTGCGTTACGGTGCCGAAGTCTTCCATGCGCTCAAGAAAATCCTGCACGACAAGGGCATGAGCGTGGCCGTCGGCGACGAAGGTGGCTTTGCCCCCAACGTGACCAACCACGAAGCCGCCATCCAGATGATCCTGGAAGCCATCGATGCGGCCGGTTATGTCGCCGGCGAGCAGATCGCCCTGGGCCTTGATTGCGCGGCATCCGAGTTCTACAAGGACGGCAAATACGTCCTGGGCGCCGAAGGCCTGAGCCTGGACGCCACCGAATGGACCAACATCCTGGCCACCTGGGTCGACAAATACCCCATCATCAGCATTGAAGACGGCATGGCCGAAGGCGACTGGGACGGCTGGAAGATCCTGACCGAACGGCTCGGCAAAAAAGTGCAACTGGTCGGCGACGACCTGTTCGTCACCAACACCAAGATCCTCAAGGAAGGCATCGACAAGCAGATCGCCAACTCCATCCTGATCAAGATCAACCAGATCGGCACCCTGACGGAGACCTTCGCCGCCATCGAAATGGCCAAGCGCGCCGGCTACACCGCCGTGATCTCGCACCGCTCCGGCGAAACCGAGGATTCCACCATCGCCGACATCGCCGTGGGCACCAATGCCGGCCAGATCAAGACCGGATCGCTCTCGCGCTCGGACCGCATGGCCAAGTACAACCAGCTGCTGCGCATCGAAGAAGACCTGGGTGACATCGCGTCCTACCCAGGACGCGCGGCGTTCTATAACTTGCGCTGAACGCGCGGCCGCACGTGGGAAAAAGACTTGTCCCTGCCGTCCTGATTGCGCTGCTGGTGATCTTCCATGCGCAACTCTGGATAGGCCGGGGCAGCATTCCCAGCGTGCGCGAGATGCAGCACCGGCTGAACGAGCAGCTCGCCAAAAACGTCCAGGCCCAGGCCGCCAACGACCAGCTCACGGCGGAAGTCAGGGACCTCAAGGAAGGCCTGGAGATGGTCGAGGAAAAAGCCCGTAGCGAGCTGGGCATGGTCAAGCCCAATGAAATCTTCGTACAGGTCACGAAGTAGGCTTTGCAAGTCTGCGGGCCTGGCTGGCTGCTTGATTGATTGATCGATCGTGCTGAAAATCGCCGTCACCGGCGCTCCCTCCACCGGAAAACACCAGTTGGCATCCGCATTGGCCAGCGCCCTCAAGGACGCGGGCCGGGATGCGCTTGTGGCCGTGACGAACTCGTCTGCCTCGCCAAGCGACGCTGCGAGCCTGACGCTGCTGTGCGGGCTGGAGTCCGCCACACAAGCCCATCAGCAGGCGGCAGACCAGTCCATACGCGCGGCCCTGGCAGCCGGCGGCATGGCCTACTGTGTCCTGTATGGAAGCGCCCCGCAGCGTCTTGTCCAGGCGCTGGGCGCTGTTGAACGCCTGCTGCCGGGCTTGCCGCTGCAAAAGCCGGCGCCTGTTCGCAGGGAGGGCAACAAAGCCTGGGTATGGGTCTGCGAAAAATGCAGCGACCCCGTCTGCGAACACCGCCTGCTCAGCGACCTGCTGGCGCAGCGCGCCGTTTCCGCCGCGCCCTGACCCTTATTGGACCGTGGAGGTCGGCGGCTGCTGGTTGGTCTGGCTGGTGAACAGCTGCGCCGCGTCCACCGGGTCGAATTCGTACTGCGCGCCGCAGAACTCGCAGCCGACCGCCACCTTGCCGCGCTCGGAAATAATGCTTTCGATCTCGCCTGTGCCCAGGCTGCGCAGCATGCCGCCCACGCGCTCGCGCGAACAGCTGCAGGCAAAACTCGGCGTCACCGGCTCAAAGCGCGTGACCTGCTCTTCCCAGAACAGGCGCCGCAGGATGGTGTCGGCGTCCAGGCCCAGCAGCTCTTCGCGCTTGAGCGTGCCGGCCAGCATGGCGATGCGTTTGTAGTCTTCATTCACGCCGATCTGGTCTTCATTGGCGTCGCGGTCTATCTGGCCCTCAAGATTGCCCTGGCCCTTGACCGGCAGGCGCTGGATCAGCAGGCCCGCGGCCACCTTGCCGTCGGCCGCGAGGATCAGCTTGGTGTCCAGCTGCTCGCTCTGCAGCATGTAGTGCTCCAGCACCTCCGCGAGATTTTCAATCTTCTCGCGCTGGTCGCCGTAGAGCGGGACCACGCCCTGGTAGGCCTGCTGGCCCGGCAGCTTGTCCTTGGGGTCCAGCGTGATCGCGCAGCGCCCCTGGTTGCTCACATTGACCAGCTGGCTCAGCGTGCTGCCCGGGTCGACCGTGCCGGTCACCGTGGCCGTGGCGCGCAGGCTCAGGTCGGGCTGCACTTCGGCCACCGCCAGCTTGACCGGGCCGTCGCCGAAGATCTGCAAAATCAGCGAGCCGTTGAACTTGATGTTGCTCTGCATCAGGGCGCCGGCAGCTGTCATTTCCCCCAGCAGCTGCATGACCTCGGCCGGATAGCCTCCGCCCGCCTGCCTGCGTTTGAGGATTTCCTGCCAGGAGCCGGTCAGGCGCACCAGCATGCCGCGCACTGGGAGGCCATCAAAGATGAATTTATGGAGTTCAGACATTAAATTAGGCCCCCACGCTTTTCGCTTCGCGTAATGCGCTGCCCCCCGAGGGGGCGCTGCGCCTGCGGCCCGGCAAAGCCGGTTCCGCGGCCCTTGCTGGAATAAGAGCGTCGACGTTGGCGCTCTGTGCGTATTTAGTGGTTTTGGTCATTCAGGCGATTTTCTTGAGCCCGGTCTTGTAACGCCGGGCATTGTCTACATAGTGCTTCGCGCTCATTTTTAAACCCTCGATCTGCTCCGGAGACAGCTGCCTGACAGCCTTGGCCGGGCTTCCGAAGATCATGGAACCGTCCGGGAACTCCTTGCCCTCGGTGACCAGCGAGCCGGCGCCGACCAGGCAGTTCTTGCCGATCTTCGCGCCGTTGAGCACCACCGCCTGGATGCCGATCAGCGAGCCGTCGCCTATGGTGCAGCCGTGCAGCATGACCTGGTGGCCGACCGTGACGTTCTCGCCTATCGTGAGCGGCAGGCCCATGTCGGCGTGCAGCACGCTGTTGTCCTGGATGTTGGAGCCCCGACCCACGGAAATGGTCTCGGTATCGCCCCGTATCACCACCCCGAACCAGACGCTGCTGTCTTCGGCGAGGTGCACATTGCCCATGACCTGGGCGTTGTCGGCCACCCAGGCGGATTCGTGAACGGTGGGGGTCAGCTTGTCCAGTTGGTAGAGGGCCATGGTTTTGCACTTTTATTGAGGGGGAACACGGTCGGGAGTCAAGGCCAGCCCGGGGCTGCCCGTCTACCCCGATTGTAAGGAGGCCCCCCAGGCGTATCGCCGACAATTCCCCCATGACCCCAGAGCCGCCTCCCGCCGAACTGCGCCAGCTGGCGCTGCGGGCGCTGCTGGAAACCGATCCCGCGCAAAAAGTCCGCCTGGCCGAAGAAGCCATGGCCCAGGCGGACACGCTGGAGGTAGCGGCCGAAATGGCGCTCCAGGCCCCAGCCGGCTTGCCCGGCTGCCCTGAACGGCCCGAGCTGCGCTCCCACCTGGACGTGCCCAAGCGCTCGCCCTTCACGCGCGAGGGCCTGGCCGCCCTGCTCCACGCCGTGACACATATCGAGTTCAACGCGATCAACCTGGCCCTGGACGCGGTCTGGCGCTTTCCCGGCATGCCGCGCGCCTATTACCTGGACTGGTTCAAGGTCGCCGCCGAGGAGGCCCGGCACTTCAGCCTGCTGCGCGCCCACCTGCAGGCCATGGGCTACGACTACGGCGACTTCCCGGCCCACACCGGCCTCTGGGACATGACCCGCAAGACCGAAGGCGACCTGCTGGCGCGCATGGCCCTGGTGCCGCGCACCCTGGAAGCCCGCGGCCTGGACGCCACCCCGCCCATGCAGGCCAAGCTGCGCAAGGTCGGCACGCCCGAGGCGCTGCGGGCCGTGGATATCCTGGACGTGATCCTGCGCGACGAGATCGGCCACGTCGCCATCGGCAACCACTGGTACCGCGAGTTGTGCGCCCAGCGCGGGCTGGAACCGATCGCCACTTATGCGCTGCTGGCCCGGCAGTACGAAGCGCCCCGGCTCAAGGGGCCGCTGAACCTGGATGCCCGCCGGCGGGCGGGATTTGACGAGCAGGAACTCGCGCTCCTGGGACTTGCCTAGGCAAAAAAACGCGGCAAATTCCTACACAGGGACGGCGGCAGGGATTTTCGAACGGCGCTAGACTCCAAAACTCTCTTGAAAAGGAGTTTGCGCAATGATCCGGCACCTGGTTCCAGACATCCCCTCGCAAATGCCGCGCTTGCCCGCGGACGTGGCCCTCCAGCTGCCGCAAGGCCAGCGCCTGGGGTCGGCCAACGCTCCCGTCAAGCTGGCTTTTTCCCATTGGTCCAGTATTGCCCGCCTCAAGGCCGGCCAGATAGGCGCGCTGGCCGAAGATTACGTCGAAGGCAAGCTGCAGCTTGAAGGCGCCATGCGCGACGTGATGCGCGCGGTGACCAAGCTGCTGCCCGGCAACCCGGTGGAAAGCGACACCGGCTGGTGGTCCCACCTGCTGCGCCATGCCAAGTCCCTGGCGGCCCACACCCATGCCCGCGACGCGGCGCAAATCCAGTTCCACTACGACGTCTCGGACGCCTTCTACGCGCTATGGCTGGACCCGCGACGCGTCTATTCCTGCGCCTATTACCGCGATGAAGCCATGACCCTGGCCCAGGCGCAGGAGGCCAAGCTCGACCACATCTGCCGCAAGCTCATGCTCAAGCCCGGCGAGCGCTTCCTGGACATAGGCGCCGGCTGGGGCGGCTTGCTGATGTGGGCCGCCGAGCACTACGGCGTCGATGCGACCGGCATCACCCTGTCGAAAAACCAGCATGCTCACGTGCAGCGGCTGATCGAGGAAAAAGGCCTGGGCGGCCGCGTGCGCATGGAGCTGCGCGACTACCGCGACATGCCGGAAGACCAGCCTTTCGACAAGATCTCCTCGGTGGGCATGTTCGAGCACGTGGGCCACGCGCGGATGACGGGCTACTTCCAGAAGATCCTGCGCCTGCTGGCCCCCGGCGGCCTGGTCATGAACCACGGCATCACGGCCGGCGGCCTGGAAAACCGCCAGCTCGGCGCCGGCATGGGTGATTTCATCGAAAAATACATCTTCCCCGGCGGGGAGCTCATGCACGTCAGCGCCGTGCTGGAGCACATGTCGCGCGCCGGCCTGGAAATGGTGGACACCGAAAACCTCAGGCCGCACTACGCACGCACGCTGTGGAACTGGTCTGACGCGCTGGAAGCCAGGCTGGACGAGGCACGCCAGGTACTGGCCCAGGACGGCGGCACCGACCGCGCCGAAAAAACCCTGAGGGCCTACCGGCTCTACCTGGCCGGCAGCGCCATGAGCTTCGAGCAGGGCTGGATCTCGCTGCACCAGATGCTGGCCGCCAAGCCTTCCGGCGAGGTGCACGACACCGCCTTGGCCGGCGCGCAGTCCAGTTATCCTTTTAATCGAAACTATATGTACGGCAACGCCGCCTGAAGGCGCCCTGGCCGGCGGTCACTCGGCCTTGATGTTCGCGGCTTTCACGATGCGGGCGTTGGCGGCCGACTCGGCGGCAATCTGCCGGGCAAAGTCCGCCGCGCTGCCGCCGGTCGGGACATTGTCGGCATCCAGCAGCTTTTTGCGCAGGTCGGGCGTGCGCAAAGCCTGGTTGATTTCGGTGTTGAGCCGCTGCAGCAGCTCCGCCGGTATTTTGGCCGGCGCGAACACCCCGAACAGCGACGTGAGGTTGGCCTGCGCCAGGCCCAGCTCGGCAAAGGTCGGCACCTGCGGCAAGGTCTCCACGCGCGCCGGCGCCCCCACCGCCAGCGGACGCAGCTTGCCGGACTGGATGTGCTGCATCACCGTGCCGCTGAGGTTGGTCGAAACCAGCTCCACCTGACCGCCCAGCGCGTCGGTGAGCTGCTGGCCGCCGCCCTTGTAGGGCACGTGGGTGAACTCGACATTCGCCCCATGGCGGACCTGCTCCAGCATCAAATGCCCCACCGTGGCCAGCCCCGACGTGGACCAGCGCAGGCTGCCCGGTTTCGCCTTGGCCGCGGCCAGCAGGTCCTTGAAGTCTTTTCCAGCGAAGGCGGGCGTGGCCAGCAACACCACGGGCGAATACATCACGCTGGCCACCGGGGCGATGTCCCGTGCCGGGTCATAGGCCTGTTTGCCCAGGTGCGGGTTCAAGGCCAGCGGGCTGATGGATGAAAAACCCAGGGTGTAGCCGTCGGGCGCGGCCTTGGCCACCGCATCCATGCCTATGCTGCCGCCCGCGCCGGCGCGGTTTTCCACCACGACCGGCACGCCCAGTTGCTGCGCCAGCTTTTCGGCCAGCGCTCGTGCGATACCGTCGCTGATGCCACCCGGCGGATAGGCCACCACGATGCGCAGCGGGCGAACCGGCCATGGGGCTGGCT
>NZ_JBFUBU010000030.1:0-57366 GCF_056405595.1 Polaromonas sp. P1_G1 | reverse complement strand
AAATTACGCAATGATCTTGGCAACGACGCCGGCGCCGACGGTCTTGCCGCCTTCGCGGATGGCGAAGCGCAGACCTTCTTCCATGGCGATCGGGTTGATCAGCTTGACGGTGATCGACACGTTATCGCCTGGCATGACCATTTCCTTGCCTTCTGGCAACTCGATCGCGCCCGTCACGTCCGTCGTGCGGAAGTAGAACTGGGGGCGGTAGTTGTTGAAGAAAGGCGTGTGGCGGCCGCCTTCGTCCTTGCTCAGGACGTAGATCTCGCCGGTGAAGTGCGTGTGCGGCTTGATGGAGCCGGGCTTGCACAGCACCTGGCCGCGCTGCACGTCTTCGCGCTTGGTGCCGCGCAGCAGGATACCGACGTTGTCGCCGGCCTGGCCCTGGTCCAGCAGCTTGCGGAACATTTCCACGCCGGTGCAGGTGGTCTTTTGCGTGTCGGCAATACCGACAATCTCGATTTCCTCGCCAACCTTGATCACACCGCGCTCGACACGGCCGGTCACGACGGTGCCGCGGCCGGAGATGGAGAACACGTCTTCCACGGGCATCAGGAAGGCGCCGTCAACTGCGCGCTCTGGCAGGGGAATGTAGGTATCGAGTGCTTCAGCCAGCTTCATGATGGCCTCTTCGCCCAGGGCGCCCTTGTCGCCCTCCATGGCGAGCTTGGCCGAGCCGTGGATGATGGGGGTCTTGTCGCCGGGGAAGTCGTATTTGTCGAGCAGCTCGCGCACTTCCATTTCAACGAGTTCGAGCAGCTCGGCGTCGTCGACCATGTCGCACTTGTTCAGGAACACGATGATGTAAGGCACGCCCACCTGGCGGGCCAGCAGGATGTGCTCGCGAGTCTGGGGCATCGGGCCGTCAGCGGCCGAGCACACCAGGATCGCGCCGTCCATCTGGGCGGCGCCGGTGATCATGTTCTTCACATAGTCGGCGTGGCCTGGGCAGTCCACGTGCGCGTAGTGGCGGTTCGCGGTTTCGTATTCAACGTGGGCGGTGTTGATGGTGATGCCGCGCGCTTTCTCTTCGGGCGCCGCGTCAATTTGGTCGTAGCCCTTGGCTTCGCCGCCGAACTTGGACGCCAGAACGGTCGTGATCGCCGCCGTCAGCGTCGTCTTGCCATGGTCCACGTGGCCAATCGTGCCTACGTTGACGTGCGGCTTGGTCCGCTCAAATTTGCCTTTTGCCATTTTTCAACTCCAGAAATTTATAAAGAGTTACAAAACCAGTGAATCACTACCACCGGCCGCAACGCTTTGCGCGCTGCGCCGGCTCTAAATATGGTGCCCTTTGCGGGAATCGGACCCGCGACCTCTCCCTTACCAAGGGAGTGCTCTACCACTGAGCCAAAAGGGCCTAAATTCTTCAAAAAGTCAAAAGACTTCAAAACTCTCACTGCAGTCCGGCGCAAGATCAACCAGCAGAGCCCGCAAACACCCCGAAACCGGAGCTTCGTGGAGCGGGAGACGGGAATCGAACCCGCGTCATTAGCTTGGAAGGCTAGGGTTCTACCATTGAACTACTCCCGCGCAGCTCTGCCAAATTCAACTCACATCAAACCACTCACAGCCCAAAACCCGCTTTACGCGACTGCCTTGCACTGGCCGCTTGCCAAAATCAAACAAAATCTGGTGGATGAGGCTGGATTCGAACCAGCGTAGGCGTTAGCCAACAGATTTACAGTCTGCCCCCTTTAGCCACTCGGGCACCCATCCTTCAAGCGAACCTCGGATTATGCCACGGTTTTATGTCGGACGAAATGCCGGGGCCTCGCAAAAACATTAAAAAATGCCGCCCGGGCCGCTTCCGGGGCCGGCGTGGGTTTGCGCCTGTCAAACTAGCACCATGAGCGCCTCACTTCTCCCCCCCTCGCCGCCAGAACCGTCCTCCCAGCGCCGGGTTAACCTGGCCTTGCAGGGCGGCGGCTCCCACGGTGCGTTCACCTGGGGAGTGCTGGACGCCCTCTTACAGGATGAACGCATCCAGTTCGACGGCATCAGCGGCGCCAGCGCGGGCGCGGTCAATGCCGTGGCACTGGCGCACGGATATGCCGTTGCCGCACATAAGGACAGCGGAACACCGAACCCCCGGGAGGCGGCCCGCGCATCGCTGGCCCGGATCTGGCAGGGTGTGGCCGCCATGGGCAGCCTGGGCTCCATGGCTGACGGCATCAGCAAGATGTTGCTGGGTGTCTGGCCCTCGGACAAAGTGGGCGCTAACTTTTTTAACGGCGCAATGAGTCAGTGGCTCTCGCCCTACCAGTCCAATCCGCTGGATATCAATCCCCTGCGCAAGCTGCTGCAGGCGGAAATCGACTTTCACGCCATCGCCGGCCTGGAGGTGCCCAGGGCCTTCGTGTCCGCGACCCATGTGACCACAGGCCGGGCGGAAATCTTTTCGGGCAAACGCCTGACGTTGCAGGCCGTGATGGCCTCCACCTGCCTGCCCACGCTGTTCCAGGCGGTGGAAATTGACGGCCAGTCCTACTGGGACGGGGGATTTTCCAGCAATCCGTCCCTGCTGCCCCTGATCAGCGAATGCAGCAGCCGCGACATCATCGTGGTGCAGATCAACCCCCTGCGGCGACCCGAGGTTCCGCAGACGCCGCACGACATCATGGACCGGGTGAACGAGCTGACCTTTAACGCCAGCCTGCTGTCCCAGATGCGCACCATCGACTTCATCAACCGACTGCTGGCCGACGGACGCTTGCAGGAGGGGGTGAAGTACAAAAGCCTGCTGCTGCACCGCATCGACGGCGGCGAGGCCCTGGAAGACCTGCCGTCGTCGAGCAAGATGTCGGCCGACGGTGCCATGATTGAAAAGCTGTTTGACATGGGCCACGGCGTGGCCAAACGCTGGCTGCGCCGCCATTTTGAGGCGCTGGGCCAGCAGAGCACGGTCAATATCCGGCGCGACTACGTCGGGAGCCTCCCCCAGGAGTTCTAGCCGGGCTACTCGGCGCTTTTTATTGGCGCTTGCCCGCCACCCGGACTTTGCTGCGCCGGCTGGCTTTTCGGGTGCGTGTCGCGCCACTCCCGCGCCTGCGAGAAATGGCCGCAGCCGATAAAAGGCAGCGGCGGCCGCAGGGCCGACAGCGGCGAGGGATGGTTGGCCACCAGCACCTTGTGGCGCTTCACATCGATCAAGGCCCGCTTGCTTTGGGCATGGGCGCCCCACAGCATGAAGACCACCGGATGGTCGCCGTCGGACACCTGGCGTATCAAGGTGTCGGTCAGCACTTCCCAGCCCTTGCCGGCGTGGCTGGCGGGCTGCGCCTCTTCCACCGTAAGGCAGGTGTTGAGCAGCAGCACGCCGTGCGTGGCCCATTTCACCAGGCTTCCGCCGGGCACCGGAAATGCGGGCGGCGGCGTGCCCAGGTCGCGCTGCAACTCCTTGAAGATGTTGCGCAACGAGGGCGGCAGGGCCACGCCGGACGCGACGGAGAACGCCAGTCCTTCGGCCTGGCCCCGGCCGTGGTACGGGTCCTGGCCCAGAATCACGACGCGTACCTCTTCGGGCGGCGTCAGTTCCAGCGCGCGCAGCGGCAGGGGCGGAAAAATCGTCGCGCCTTCGGCAAGCCGGCCCTGGAGAAAATCCAGCAGCCTGCGGCCGGTGGGACCGGCGAAAAAAGCCTCGGTGGTGAGTCGCCAGCCCGTCGCCACAGGCCAGTCCGCAGGGTTCGCGCTCTTCAGCTGGTCCGGAGAGTTCATGGACGCCGCCTCTTTCTCTTTGACTTACTTGCCGGCAAACAGCTGGGCCAAGGCCAGCCCCGGTTCTTCGGCCCGCATAAAGGCCTCACCCACCAGAAAGGCATTCACGCCGGCAGCGCGCAGGCGTTTGACATCGGCCGGCGTGGCGATGCCCGATTCGGTGATAAGCAGTCGGTCCGCCGGAACTTGGCCCAGCATGCCCAGCGTGGTGTCCAGCGAGACCTCGAAGGTCTTGAGGTTGCGGTTGTTGATGCCGATCAGCGGCGTCCTGAGCCTGAGCGCGCGCTCCAGTTCACCCTTGTCATGGACTTCGACCAGCACCGCCATGTCCAGCGACATGGCCAGCGCCTCGAGCGACTTCATCTGCGCATCGTCCAGGCAGGCTGCGATCAACAGGATGCAGTCGGCGCCCATGACACGCGCTTCGTACACCTGATAAGGATCGACCATGAAGTCCTTGCGCAGCACCGGCAGGCCGCAGGAAGCCCGGGCCTGCTTCAGGTAGTCGATGCTGCCCTGGAAGAACTGCTTGTCCGTCAGCACCGAAAGGCAGGCCGCGCTGAGCGTACCGTCGCCCTCGGCATAACTTTGCGCGATGTCGGCGGGGATGAAATCGGCGCGCAGCACGCCTTTGGACGGGCTGGCCTTTTTGACCTCGGCGATCACCGCGGGCTGGCCCGCCGCGATCTTGGCGCGCAGCGCGCCCACGAAGTCGCGTGTCAGCACACGCGACTCGGCGTCTTCACGCATCACCGCCAGCGGTTTCTTGCGAATCGCTTCGGCGATTTCCTGGCGCTTGACGGCGATGATTTTGTCGAGGATGTCGGACATGGTGTTCAGGCTGCCAGTTGTTGGGTGGTGGAAATCAGTTGCTGCAGGCGGGCCTTGGCCGCGCCGGACGCCAGCGCCTCGCGGGCCAGCACGATGCCGGCCTTCATGGAATCAGCCACATTGGCGGCATACAGCGCCGCGCCGGCGTTGAGGATCACGATGTCGCGCGCCGCGCCCGGCTGGTTGTCCAGCACGCCCAGCAGCATGGCTTTGGACTGCTCGGGCGTCTCCACGCGCAGCGCGCGGTTGCTAGCCATGGGCATGTCGAAGTCCTCGGGGTGGATTTCGTATTCGGTGATTTCACCGTTTTTGAGTTCGCCGACCACGGTGGCCGCGCCCAGGCTGACTTCATCCATGCCGTCCTTGCCGTAGACCACCATCGCGTGCTCGGCGCCCAGGCGCTGCAGCGCGCGCACCTGGATGCCCACCAGGTCGGAATGGAACACGCCCATCAGGATGTTGGGCGCGCCGGCCGGGTTGGTCAGCGGGCCCAGGATGTTGAAGATGGTGCGCACGCCGAGCTCCTTGCGGATGGGTGCAACGTTTTTCATGGCCGGGTGGTGGTTGGGCGCGAACATGAAGCCCACACCGACCCGTTCGATGCACTTCGCAATGGCCTCGGGCGAGAGGCCGATGTGGATGCCCAGGGACTCGATCACGTCGGCGCTGCCGGACTTGCTGCTCACGCTGCGCCCGCCGTGCTTGCTGACCTTGGCRCCCGCRGCCGCSGCCACRAACATGSWGCAGGTGGARATGTTGAAGGTGTGCGAGCCGTCGCCGCCGGTGCCGACGATGTCGACCAGATGGGTCTTGTCGGCGACGTTGACCTTGGTGGARAACTCGCGCATCACCTGCGCGGCGGCGGTGATCTCCCCTATGGTCTCTTTCTTGACGCGCAGGCCGGTGATCAGCGCGGCCATCATCACGGGCGACATTTCGCCGCTCATGATCAGGCGCATGATGTGCAGCATCTCGTCGTGGAAGATTTCGCGATGCTCTATGGTGCGCTGAAGCGCCTCCTGCGGGGTGATCTTGTGGGTATGGGGCATGGCGTGTCTCGTTTGCTGTGTTGCTTTATGGGTGCTGGACGGGATGGCTCAGTTCGCCGGATTATCGGTAAAGGCAAGCTTCAGGCCAAACGCGATGAACATGACGCCGGCCGCACGGTCCAGCCAATGCATGCCGCGCTGCACGGCATCGCGTTTGGCCATCCAGGCGGCCGCCAGGGCCCAGCCCGAATTCACCGGGATCGCGTTCAGGTTGAACAGCACGCCCAGCAGCACAAAAGCCAGGGCCTTGTTGTCGGTGTGGGGTGCGATGAACTGCGGCACAAAGGCCAGGAAAAATATCGCCACCTTGGGGTTCAGGACATTGGTCCAGAAGCCCCCCATGAAGATCGCCTTCAGGCGACGTTCCGGCTGGGCCGCTGCCGCCGCGACGAGATCGGTGGTGGCCTGCGGTGCTTTGGCAAACAGGATCTTCGCACCTATCCACAGCAGGTAGGCCGCGCCTATCCACTTGAGCACGGTAAAGGCCATCGCCGAAGTGGCCAGCAGCGCGCCGACGCCGACCGCCGCCGCGAAGATATGGACAAAGCAGCCAGCCGTGATGCCCAGACCGGCCACGATGCCGGCGCGCGCACCCGAGCGCAGCGAGTTGGTCACGATATAAAGAACATCAGGACCCGGCGTCAGGTTGAGCAGCCAGCCGGCCGCGATAAACAGCAACAGGTGTTGGAAGTCGGGCATGGCGATGTCCTTTCAAGCCTTGAGATGGAAGAACTGCCGGATGGCGGCCACGGCACGGTCCACGCCGGCGGTGTCCACATCGAGGTGCGTCACAAAACGCAGGCGATACAAGCCCGTCGCCTGTATGCCCTGGCTGCCCAGGTGCTTGAGCAGCGCCGCCGATTGCTCACGCGCCGCGCCCGTCAAATCGACAAACACGATGTTGGTGTGCGGCGGCTCGACCTGTAAGCCCTCGATGCCGGCCAGCCCGTCGGCCAGGTGTTTGGCCAAAGCATGATCCTGCGTCAGGCGCCCCACATGGTGGTCCAGCGCATGCGAGGCCGCTGCCGCCAGCATGCCGGCCTGGCGCATGCCGCCGCCCGCCATCTTGCGGACGCGATGCGCCCGCGCGATGAACTCGCGCGAGCCGCACAGCGCCGAGCCGACGGGTGCACCCAACCCTTTGCTGAAGCAGACGGAGACGCTGTCAAAACAGTCCGCAATGCGGCGCGCTTCGGCCAGCGGGTTGCTGCCCGTTTGCGCGGCCTGCGCCACCGCGGCGTTGAACAGCCTGGCACCGTCCAGGTGGCGCGCCAGACCATGCTTTTTTGCGAGCGCCGTGGCCTGCTGCACATAGTCAAAAGGCAGCAGCTTGCCGCCCAGGGTGTTCTCGAGCGCCAGCAGCCGGGTGCGCGCGAAATGTGCATCGTCGGGCTTGATGGCCGCCTCGATCTCGGCCAGGGCCAGAGTGCCGTCGCTGTGGTGGTTCAGCGGCTGCGGCTGCACGCTGCCGAAAACCGCCGCGCCGCCGCCTTCCCAGCGATAGCAATGCGCCATCTGGCCGACGATGTACTCGTCGCCGCGCTGGCAATGGCTCAGGATGCCGCAAAGATTGCTCTGCGTGCCGGTGGGCACAAAGAGCGCGGCCTCGAAACCCAGCAGGCCGGCGATTTTTTCCTGCAGCGCGTTGACGGCCGGGTCGTCGCCGAACACGTCGTCGCCCAGCGGCGCGGCCAGCATGGCCTCGCGCATCGCGGCGGTCGGCCGGGTCACGGTATCGCTGCGCAGGTCCACGGAAGCTTGGCTCATGCGGTCTGCTCCAGGAAGTTTTTCAGCATGGCGTGGCCGTGCTCGGTGAGTATGGATTCGGGGTGGAACTGCACGCCCTGGATGGGGAGCTCCTTGTGGCGCACGCCCATGATCTCGCCATCGTCCGTCCAGGCCGTGACGGCCAGGGCTTTGGGGCAGGAAGATTTTTCAATCGCCAGCGAGTGGTAGCGGTTGACGACGAACTGCTCGGGCAGATCGGCGAACACGCCCTGCCGCGTGGTGGTGATCACGCTGGTCTTGCCGTGCATGAGCTGCTGGGCGCGAATGATGTTGCCGCCGAAGGCCGCGCCTATCGCCTGGTGGCCCAGGCAGACGCCCAGGATGGGCAGCTTGCCGGCGAAATGCTGGATCGCAGCGACCGAGATGCCGGCCTCGGCCGGCGAGCAGGGCCCGGGCGAAACCACCAGCAGGTCGGGCGCGCGCGCGGCGATGTCGGCCACGCTGATTTCGTCATTGCGGAACACCTCGACCTCGGCGCCCAGTTCACCGAAGTACTGGACGATGTTGTAGGTGAAGCTGTCGTAGTTGTCGATCATCAAGAGCTTGTTGCGCTTCATGGTTCAGGCCTCCTGGCGCAGGCGTTGAAACTCGCCGCGCTCAAAGTCAATGGATGCGGCAATCATGGCGCGGTAGGCCGCTTCCAGGATGGCCTCGGGGGCGCCGGCCGCGCGGGCCTGGGCACGCACGCGGTCTACGATGAATTCGATGCGCGCCTGGTCGACGATGTCGCCAGCGCTTTGTTTGATGCGCGCCGCCTGCGCGACATAAGCGCTGCGCTCGGCGACCAGCGCCACGATGCGGTCGTCGAGCGCGTCGATGTTGCGGCGCACGTCGGCCATGCTGCGGCAGTGCTCGACGGGTGGACGGTTCACCGTGCTCATTCCAGCCCCTCCTCGACGAGTTCGGAGGCCCGCAGCAGTGCGCGCGCCTTGGCCTCGGTTTCCTTCCATTCGAGCTCGGGCACCGAATCGGCGACCACGCCGGCCGCCGCCTGCACGTAAAGCGTCTGGTCCTTGATGATGCCGGTGCGGATGGCGATCGCAACGTCCATATCGCCGGCATAACTGAGGTAGCCGCAGGCGCCGCCGTAAAGGCCCCGCTTGGTGGGCTCGAGCTGGTCGATGATTTCCATGGCGTGGACCTTGGGCGCGCCGGTCAGCGTGCCGGCCGGGAAGGTGGCCTTGAGCACATCCATGCTGGTCATGCCGTCCAGCAGCACGCCTTCGACGTTGCTCACAATGTGCATCACGTGGCTGTAACGCTCGACCGCGAAAGCCTCGGTGACCTTCACCGTGCCGGTCTTGGCGATACGGCCTATGTCGTTGCGCGCGAGGTCTATCAGCATGACGTGCTCGGCGCGCTCTTTCGGGTCGTTGACCAGCTCGTGCTCGACAGCCTTGTCGGCCTCGGGCGACGAAGCGCGCGGGCGGGTGCCGGCAAGCGGCCTGATGGTGATTTTTTGCCCTTCGCTGATTTGCTCCTGCCGCACCAGGATTTCGGGCGAAGCCCCCACCACATGGAAGTCGCCGAAGTGGTAGTAATACATATAGGGCGAGGGATTGAGCGAACGCAGCGCGCGGTACAGGCTTAGCGGCGACTCGGTATAGCGCTTTTTGATGCGCTGGCCGACCTGCACCTGCATGAAGTCGCCGGCTTCGATCAGGCGCTTGGCCTTTTCCACGGCAGCGATGTAGTCAGCCTTGGCGAAGTCGCGTTCGGCCGGGTAGCCCTGCGAAGGCTTGACCACCGGGGCGCTGACCGAATACTTGAGCTTTTCCCTGAGTTCGCGCAAACGCTTCTTGGCGTTGGCATAGGCCTCGGGCTGGGCCGGGTCGGCATAGACAATCAGGTAGAGCTTGCCCGAGAGGTTGTCGATCACCGCCAGCTCTTCGCACTGCAGCAGCAGGATGTCGGGGCAGCCCAGGGTGTCGGGCGGGCAGCTGGTTTCGAGTTTTTTTTCGATGTGGCGCACCGCGTCGTAGCCGAAATAGCCGGCCAGGCCGCCGCAAAACCGCGGCAGTCCCGGCCGCAGCGCGACCTTGAAACGCTTCTGGTAGTCGGCGATGAAGTCCAGCGGGTTGGCTGTGGAGGTTTCCACAACACGGCCGTCCGTCACCACCTCGGTGACCCGGTCGGCGCCAAAGCCCGAGGCGCGCACCAGCGTGCGGGCCGGCAGGCCGATGAAGCTGTAGCGGCCGAAGCGTTCCCCGCCGACGACGGACTCCAGCAGGAAGCTGAATTTGCCGCCGTCCTTGGAGTGCGCGAGCTTGAGGTACAGGGATAAAGGCGTTTCAAGGTCGGCAAACGCTTCCGCCATCAGTGGAATACGGTTGTAGCCCTGGCCGGCAAGGCTTTTGAATTCGAGTTCAGTGATCACGGTCAATCCTTTTCAGGGAGGCAAGGCGCATAAAAGCGCTGCCGCCTGTCATTCAACACGCCCCGAAGACCGGGGCCGGGATGCTCCCGCAGGCTGCGGAGGGCATCAACAAAGAAAGGGGGTGTCGCAGAACCTGCGGCAAGTGCACGGGCCGGGGCAGCGCTGTCAGCGTGCCGGCCCGCATGCGCCTCAGGCGAGCGGGAAATGACAGGTACGCCAGGGCCAGGCTCCCCGGTCGCCACAACCTGTTTGAATGATGCGATGAATGAACATGTAGGCCAAAGTGTAGCAAAGACCGGAGCCGGTCGGCCCCCGCTGGGCATCAAAAAGCCGGACCAGGGCCCGGCAAGGGCCGGTGAGCGGGCCCCTAGTACTAATGCTTATCTCGCAAACCCTCTTGCGAGGGGCTGCCCCTGAACTCGAAAATGAGGAGATAAAAAACGAACGCTCGTTCTATTCCAACCATTCTTTGGAGACAATCCATGACTTTGACAACGCGATGCCTTGCGGGCCTGGCCGGCCTGATGCTCTCATTCGGCGCCCTTGCTGCGCCGATGGAGGTGTCGGGCGTCAAACTCGACGACCCGATCGAGGTTCACGGCACCAAACTGCAGCTCAATGGAGCTGGCATTCGCTACAAGGCGGTGTTCAAGGTCTATGTGGCCGCTATGTACCTGCCTAAAAAGGCCGCTACCCCCGAGGAGGTTTACACCATGGCTGGCCCCAAGCGCATCAGCATCACCTTGCTGCGCGATATCGACTCCAATGAACTGGGCAAGAGCTTCACCACGGCCTTCACTGAAAACGCACCCAAGGCGGAAATGTCCAAGCTCATCCCCGGACTCATCAAGATGGGCCAGCTCTTTGCCGACCAGAAGAAGCTGGTGGCCGGCGAGGGCTTCACCATCGACTGGGTTCCCGGAACCGGAACCGTCATCTCGGTCAAAGGCAAACCGCAAGGCGAGCCCTTCAAGGAAGTCGAATTTTTCAATGCCCTGGTGCGCATCTGGCTAGGCCCGCAGCCCGCCGACTGGAAACTCAAGGATGCGATGCTGGGCAAGACGAACTAGGAAACTGCGCTGGGCCTCAACGGGACCGCGGCTTTCACACGATCAACGGGGCGCAAGCCCCGTTGCCGTTTTTACCGCGTCATTTTTGAAAACGCAGCCCGGCCAGCGAGTCGAGAAAGCCGTCAGCGTCCACCTCACGCACCGGTTCGCCATGGTTGTAGCCATAGGTCACCAGCAGCACGGGACAACCGGCCGCCCGCGCGGCCCGCGCGTCATTGCTGGAGTCGCCGATCATCAGCGTGCGCGCGGGCGCGGTGCCCAGCGCCTCGCAGGTCTTGAGCAAGGGCAAGGGATCGGGTTTCTTGCGCTCAAACGAGTCGCCGCCAAACACCTCGCTGAAAAAACCGTCCAGACCTTTGAGCCTGAGCAGTTGGCGCGCCATGGCGAGCGGCTTGTTGGTCAGGCAGGCCAGCTTGAGCCCGGCTTGCTGCAAGGTGTGCAGCCCTTCCAGCCCACCCGCATACACCGTCGAATGCAATCCGTTGATGGCCGCGTAATGCCGCTGGTAGCTGGCAAAGGCTTCGGCATAGCGCGCCGGCAAATCCGCCGCCGCATGCGCCAGCACCGCCCTCACGAGGTTTTCAGAGCCTTTTCCCACCATGCGCTCCACGGTCGCCGCATCAAGTTGATGGTGCGCCTGGCCAGGCCGATGCAGGTCGGCCAGCATCGCGTTCACGGCGGCCACGAAGTCTCCGAGCGTGTCCACCAGCGTGCCATCGAGATCCACCATGGCGGCATCAAAATGGGTATGGTTCAAGGTAATAGAGTTCAAAATGCGGCGGTCGCTCAATGAGTGTTGGTGCCAGTTCCAGTTTGATCACTTTCAGCAGTTTGTGCCGATGACGAACTGACCAGTGCTGTCATTGAGAAAACCCTGGTCACTCTGAAACTGGCACACCTGGTCAATTTAGCGTCGGCGGCCACAGTCTATGTGCGGAACCAGGCATCGATAGCACTCGCCGGCTATGCTGGTAGTACTACCAAAGTGTCAGCACACTGTTATGCGCGGCACTACGTCAGGGTCATAGATCTTGCCACGCTGCTCGTAGTGTCGATGGACCACAGCCGTCCTTGCGCATCGAACACCAGGCAGTGCCCGGCGCTCAGGCGGATCTGGGGTTGGGCCTGTGCCGGCCAGTCCAGCTTGGAGCGCACCTGACCATCACTCAGCGACACCACAACCACCTGGCTGCGTGTGTGCCCGCTGACACACACCAACAACCACGATGCGTCGACGACCGCGTGCACCTCGCCGGTGAGTTCGGCATGGCCCGCAAACGGTTCCAGCGCAAAGGTGCGGGTGTGCAAGCGATAGCTCACGCAGGCACGACCCTGGTCGTCCGGTGCGAGGGTGATGTCGATCACACCGCCGTTGGGGTAGAGCACGCGCAAGGCGGTGTGGGGTAGTCGCTGGGGCATGGTTTCGCCGCGCGCCAGCAGGCGGCGCAATGGCAGGCCATAGCGCCACAGCTCCAGGTTGCCCTGTTGATCTTCCAGCACCAGTTGCTCCACATGGGCGTTGACCGACAGCCCCCGGACCTGCCCAGGTAGATCGGCTACTTGCCACAATACCTCCTGAAGTCCATGCTGGGTGTCGAGCACGCGCAATCGTGTGCCGCTGGCCACTGTCCAGGCAATGCCGTCAAATTCGGTGGCCACATGGGCCAACTCGGCCATGCCCAGGTCCTGCACCTCGCGTTTGGCCAGGTCCAGCCGGCTCACCCGCGAGACGCGGTCGCGCTGCGCCAGCACCAGCGCCATTTGGCGGGTGTGGGCAATCACAATGCGCTCGGCAGGTACGGCAAAGCGCGCCGTGATACGGCCGTGGCGGTCGACGATGGCTGCACCGGCTTCGCCCAGTGCCACCAGGTGGCGTCCGTCGTCCAGAGGCACTGCATCCAGAATCGCAAGGCTACCGGCGTCAGGACACTGGCCCAGCATCGTGGTTTTTGTCAGTCCCAGTCCTTGCGGGGTCACCGCAGGCAGCGCCGCGTTGGGCAGGTCCGCCTGCAGCCAGGGGTCGGCAGCCAGCGTCACCAGGCGCTGCAGGTCGGTCTTGGTCAGGCGGCCGTGGCTGGCCTGGTCGGCCAAGACCGCCGGCAGCACGATGCGTGCAAGTTGCTTCACCTGCGCCGGCCGTTCTTTCAGCGCCAGCAATGCCTGAGCCACTGCATGGCGCTCGTCCTGGCATGCGGGGTCGTCGCGCAAGGTTTGCAGGCGCTGCGCGCAGTCGACCCAGGTTTCGGGCAATAGCACAGCGCGTTTGACGAGCGCCCGTGCACCGAGCTGTCCTTCGGCGGATTCGGCGGTCAATAGCCACTGCGTGGCGCGCGCGCGCTCGGCGGCAAGCGGCCACATGGCGTCTACCGCGCCTAGCCAGTCACCCCCTGCGGCCAGAGTCTGCGCCCATTCCTGGCGCAGGCGCGCTGCGGCGTCGGGCCAGCGTTTTTCCAGTTGCAACACTGCATGGCTAAACGCTTTATCTCGCCGCGCCACCGCCAGTGCCATGCGCCAATCCCCCGCCAGACAGTGCATGCGCACGATCACATCGGCCGCACAATCCCAGGCCAGCGCGAGTTCCGCAGCTTGTTGGTAGCGCCCATGCTTTTCCAGATAGTCCAGCGCCTCCTGGCGCGACTGGAGCAGCTCGGCCAGCACGAAAACCGCCTCGTCGACCCGTCCGGCGCGGTCCAATTTCTCGAAGGTCTGGCGGTACAGCTGGCGCAGATGGGCATCCAGGTCGGCGCCAAAGTTGATGCTCGTCGCTGCAGCATTGCTTCGGTTCAGCGAAAGATCGTTGCGCGCACTGGGCGTTCCAAAAGCCTGCCCCAGCGACTGGCTATCGGCCCCCAAGGGAATGGCGTGGCGCAGGGCTTCGTCGAGTTGACCCGATTCGAATAGATCCAGCATTTTGCGCATATAGGCAGCTTGGCGGCGCCCCAGCAGCTGTGACAGTTGGGTGGTGATGGCCAGACGGGCCAGCCATTGGCGCCAGACCTGCGGCATGAACGACCCATTGGCGCGCTCTGGCAAGGTAAACGGTGGCTTGCCGCCAGCGCGTGCCACGGGCGATGCCGTCGCTGGGGGCGCGGGTGTGGAGTTCCAGGAGGTGCCACTACGCAGGCCACGGCGCAGAAACAGCGCCAGCAGCACAAAGCCGATCAACTTGAGCAAGCCGACACTGACAAGGCCCGAGCCGTTGAACAGCATCGCCACCAGCAAGACCACCAACACAACGGCAACCCACGGTGGCCAGCGAAAGACGGATTGCGGTGACGCGGCAAGGCCCGGCGGGCGTGTCGAATCCACGGCGTTGCCGGTTTGGCGATTGGCCATGGCAGCAAGAAATTCGCGTTGCGCTTCGGTGGGCGCACCAACGCGGCCGTTCAACACATCGCGCACGTCGCGTGCCGCCGTCGGCAACAGGTCGATCGCGACGGGCAGCGTCGCACTGCAGTCATAGGTGTCGTGCAGGGCCAGGCTGTCGACGGCCAGCCACTGCGCCGGGTCCACCGGTCGGGCGTCGCGCACATGCAGTGTGCAGACCTGCGCACCTACCACCAGCCACACATCGGCCGCCGGTAAGGCCGCCGCCTCCTGTGGCGTCAGCGGTGCCGAGCACAGCGTTTGCCCTTGCTGGCGCAGTGGCCAGCCGCCCAGCGACTCGCATTGCAACTCCCGAACCGCAGCAAAGCGCAACAGATCCCCCTGCGCGAATCGCCACACCGTAGCACCGGGCTGCCAGTGCGCCAGCACCCGTTGGCTGCGCTGTGCTTCATCCAGCCAGTCGTTGGGAAACCAGAGTCCGGCCACCGGCTGATGACCGCGCAACAGAGGGTGGCGCACACCGGCCGAGGTCACGGTGTCGTCTGCTTCAGCCATGGATTGCGTCCGATTCGGGTGTCGTGGCGCCGCTGTGCACGACCAGGCGCAACACCTTGTCCGCCAGCGAGTACACGTGCAGTGCGCGATCCGCAGTGAGCATCGCTGTCAGACCTGTGTTGGGGCACACGCTGATCCGCGCAATGGCCGATGTCAGCGTGAGCAGCGGTTCGGCCCCGGTGCTTGTGTGTAGTGCAAGATCATGGCGGTTGCTGGCCTGCACCACCAGTGCGTAATCGCCCGACGACGCTATCTGCACCAACCCAACCGCCTTGGCACCCGGGGCCAGTTCAATCTGCCAGCGCTCATGGGGCACGTCAACGGCTGCTGATCCGTGCTGTACCTGCCAGAGTTCAGGTGCATCTACTGCCGACGTGCGCACCGCACAGCCACCAAACCCCTTGTTCCAGCGCAGTCCTCCGGTCAACAACACTTTGGTTTGGTTGTCAGGGCTCAAACTCAGTTGGTGGGTAATTTGCTCGCGACCATTGGACCCTGCAAAGCGAACCCACAGTTGTTCCTTTTCGCGGCTCACATAGACCAGGCGATGGTCGTCCACGGGTGCCATGGCCAGCAGCCCATGGTCCAGAATCATCGGGCCGCGACGCGCATCGCGAACACTTTTGTGTTGGTGTACGCCGACCCAAAAAACCAGGCGGCCCGCGCTGTCCTGCACAAACAGGCGCGAATGGCTGGCATCGCGTTGCCAGATGCACGGCAACAAGGAGCCGCGCCCCGGTGGCGCGTCAAACGCTTGTTTTAGTGGCCGCGGCTGCGTACCCAGCGCCTGGTTTTGCCAGAAGTACAGCTGCCCTTTTTGGCTTAGCACTGCGGTAAACGACTTGCCGCAGAATGCCGCGCATAGCAATTCGGCGCCTTTTCCCCAGTGTTGCTGCTTGTGCTTGCCGCGCTTACGTTCGCCTTGGGGTGGTATGCGAAAAATCATGACCCCTGCCTCATCCAATAGCGGCACCGTGACCAGCAATCCATTGGGCGCGATGATGGGTGCAAACTTCAATGACAGGCGGTCCGCCCGTTGCTCGTGCGCCCGAGCTGACGCTTCGGCGAAGAATTGACCGCGCAGCAAGCGCGCGGCCGGTTGTGCGGGCGGCAAGGGCACTTGCATGGCGCGTGCCGCAGAACCGGTGCGCAAGGCAACCTCCAGCGTGTCGCCGTTTAAACCCGCGCGTATCTGTACCGTGTGTGATGGTGGCCTGGCTTGCGCACGTGCGCCGTCCACCGCGTGACCTATCAACCAGGTTTCGCCTACGCCGATTGCGTTGGCCTCCAGCCACTGCGTCCATTGCGTCCACTGTGCATCTCCCGCCACGTCAAAGCTGCGCGTGCGCAACATGTGTTTGAGCTGCTCGGGCGTGTTTGCGTCATGCCACTGGCCGGGTTGGTGCAGGGCACCCCAGCGCAATGCTCCACCGGCTTCCTGAGCCCGGCGGGCCAGCAAAATCCACAGGGCCAGGTGCGCCAGGCGCGGTGCACCCAACTGCCACGGCCCGGTATCGAAGATCGCGACGATGAGCTTGTCGGCATGCATGGCCCGGGGCCGTGGTGCCAGAAACAGGTGCTCGCCACCGGCTGCGCGGCGCAGGAACTCGTCTGGCAATTCAGTCGCCAGCAACCACTCACTGGACAACAGCCGCTCATACGATCCCCGTCGACGCAAGTCCTCCACGCCATCGGGCTCGGCCACACCGCCTTGGCGGCGACCTTGAAAGCGCCCCAACAGGGGGTGCATGCGGCGCAGCACGTCGCCCACGGCGGCGGCTAGTTCAGGTGCAAACCACGTCAGCCAGGGGTGCCAGGCTTGTAGCGAAGGCGGTAGCGTCATCGCGTCGCTCACGGCCGCCTCCGCCGCACACCCCAATGCTCGCCAACGCGCAGTAGATGTTCTTCGGACAACGGGAGCTGGCGGTCCAGTGGCACGATGGCCGCTGGCGTGGGCCACAGTAGCAAGGTGCCACGGGGATGGCGTCGCAGCAGGGCCTGCGACAACAGGTCGCCCGGCACGTCAGGCTGGACCAGGGTGGGCAACCACAGCGCTGGGGCTTCGGCACAGGGCGCGGCATACGCAGCCCCGTCTACCCATGGCAAGTCCGCGGTCTGGCCACTCACCACCAGCACGTCGCGGCTGGCCGTACCCTGTAAGCGCATCAAGTGTTCTGCCGACAAGGCGCACAGACGCGCGTGCAGCCGCACCGCGTTGTCGCCCCAAGCAACGACGGCCAAGGGCACTACCGGATGCGTGCGGCGCATCCAGTGCCACGGTGTTCTTCCCTCCAGGCTCACGCCGCCACGTTCAGCACGGCAACCAGTTTGACACGCCACGGGGCCAGGATGGCGGGCAGCGTGTCAATGCTGAAGTTGGCATCGATTTCACGCAACAAAGCTTCGGCCTCGGCATTGCGCTCTCCGTCGGTCCGTGCGATGCAACCCTGGGCCGATTCCAGCAGCCGTGTCACGCGCGACATCGGTTGCAGCGTTGCTTGCTCCACCGCACTGAGCAGATTCGGGTGCGTGGAATGCGCCAGCAAGTCGCGCAGTACCTCGCGCGCACTGTGCTGGGCTTCTTTGGTCGGCAACACATACAAAATGGGCCACAGATCCCCCTGGGTAGCCTGTGTGCGACCCGCTAGTACGGTGGCAGCAGCGATCAGGCGCTGTGCCTTGACAATGCGCCGATCCGATAGCTGTATGCCGGCCTGACGCAACTGCCGAATGGCATTGGCCAAGGCCGGACGGGCGCCGTCCAGATCGACCTGGTGCAAGGCCTGGCACAACACATCCAGATGCACCATGGCGGCCTGCGGTGCAATCTGGCTGCGGTCAGACAGCCAGCCCCCGGCAAGCATGGCCTCCAGTTGGTGGTCTGGTACTGGTTCAATGAAGAGGTGCAACAAAAACCGGTCGGCAAACGCAGCTAATGCCTCGTCATCCGGCAGGCCATTGGCTGCCCCCACGCAAACCCGCAACGGGCACTGGATCTGAGTATGACCCCGCCGAAAGCGCCGCTCATTGAGCACACTGAGCAAGGTATTGAGAATGGCCGTGGAGCCAAGAAAGACTTCATCTAGAAACGCCACATCGGCCTCGGGCAGCATGCCGGTCACATCGGTTTCCACCGTGCCCTCGCGCAGCTTCTTCAAATCCACCGGCCCAAACAACTCCGATGGCTCCGTGAAGCGGCCCAGCAGGTACTCAAAATAGCGCCCGCCCATGGCCTGGGCCACCCGACGCACCACCGCACTTTTGGCCGTGCCGGGCGGGCCAATCACCAGCAGATGCTCCTGCGCCACGGCGCCCAGGACGATGAGCTCGGCCAGTTGTTCGCGGCCAATCAGACCCGCTGTAGCGGCGCGGATACCGTTGCGTACCTGCATAGCGCAGTCTTGCAAAGAGAGTGTCATACGCTTAATTCCAAGGGGTTGCTTACGTCGAAAGGCAATGAGTATCGCACCTCGCGCAACGCTCAAAACACCCTTCTTCAGATCGGAGGTTTCTTGATGTGCGCCCGCTTTCGCTGCTGCTGTAGGCTACCGATTGTCGCCTCCACAGCGGTCATTCGCGAAAGTCTGCAAGTGGCCCGAAAGCAGTCGTTCGCTCGTTCCTCAAGTCGCCAACCTTCTTGTGGGTCATCACCAGAAGTTCGAAGGCAGGTGGTCAAGAATTTCCGGATCAGATGGTCAGTTATCGTTCGGGTGCGGTCGACCCTCGCAGTTGAAGCGCTGACGCTCGTTTCGAACCCTATTCCATGTTGTAGCAAGGCTCACAACGGTCCGGCGCCCCTTGTTTCACACCATGATTCCGAATCCACCTTCGATTCAAACGACGTTTTCAGAAGGACGCGGCAGTTTTTCTGTTTCAAACCTTATTTCTTCGGACCAGGGTACGGATCAGAACAGGATTCATGCAAATGGCCTAAGCCTGGAGTCGCTCATAAAACCCAGCGAAGCGGTCCTGGCAAGGCGGCACAACAACGCCAGGAGGGTCTTTGAGCGGCTCTCAAGAGGCGCTCTGCCTGGCGCGGCGCCTGGCTTCTATCGCGCGGTCCAGGCTGTCGAGCAGGCGCTGCTCATCAAGCGGTTTTTCCAGCCAGCCCGAGATGCCCAGCGCCTGGCTACCGGCATGCTGGCGCGCCTCCGCAGCGGTGACCGACAGTACCAGCACCGGCAGGCGCGCCGTGCGCTTGTTCGCCCGCAGCTCACGTATCAGCGAGAACCCGTTCTCGTAGGGCAGCCTGACGTCCACCGTCATCGCCGCGTACGATTCCATCTTGAGGTAGTCGCGCGCCTGTTCGGGGGTGTGCGCCATGTCTGCGTCATAGCCGCCCTTGTCCAGCATCATGCCGATGAGCTTGGCCACGTCGGGGTCGTCTTCGTATACCAGCACGCGCGGGCGCATCACGCCGTCGAGCCCCATGGGCGCCGTGACCGGCGGCGCTTCCCGCCACACCGGCAGCTCGAAAAAGAATGTGCTACCCACCTGGCTTTCCGTGGTGAAGCCTATGGTGCCATCCATGCGCTCGATGATGGCTTTGGAAATGCTCAGGCCCAGGCCGGTGCCGCCTTTTTTCCGCGTGTCGGAGGAGTCGGCCTGGGAGAATTTCTGGAAGATTCGCTGGCGGAATTCATCCGGAATGCCGGGGCCGTTGTCGATGATTTCCACCCGGGCGCGTCCCGCATCCGTGCGCAGCGCCACCTGCACGGCGCTGCCAGGCATCGAAAACTTGATGGCATTGGACAGCAGGTTGGTCATCACCTGGATCAGGCGATCGCTGTCGACGCAGACCTGAACAGGCGCTTCCATCCTGCCCATCACCAGCTTCACGCCGTGCTGCTCCGCGAAACCTTCATTGGCGGCAAGGGCCTGCTCCAGCAGGGGTTCCAGTTCCATCGGCCGCAACTCAAAGCTCATCTTGCCGGACTCGATTTTTTCGCTGTCGAGAATGTCGTTGATGAGCCGGATCAGGCGCTCGCAGTTGCTCTGGGCGATGCCCACCAGGTTTTTGGCCTGCGGCGGCAGCTCGCCCGTCACGCCGCCCCAGACAAGGCCCAGCGAACCGCGTATGGAGGTCAACGGCGTGCGCAGTTCATGGCTGACGGTGGAGACGAACTCGCTTTTCATGCGGTCTATGCGTTTGAGTTCGGTGACGTCGTTGCCCAGCGAGGAGAAGCCGATGACGGTGCCCTGCTCGTCCCCCTCGCCGTAGCGCGGAAAATAACTCATGACGTATTCACGCCGTTCGCCACCGAGGGGTGCCAGCTCAAACTCGTAGCGCACTGAATAACCGGCCAGCGCCTCCTCGACATGGCCTTTGACCTGGTCGTACAGCTGCGGCCCCAGGACTTCCAGCAGGGTCCGGTTCTGTATCTGCTCGCGCCCGAGGCCCAAGGCCTCTTCATAGGCCCGGTTGTGGAACTGGAAGCGCTCCTCCCTGTCGACATAGGCGATCAGGGCCGGCACGGCGTCGGTCAGCTCGCGCAGCTGGGCTTCGCTGTCGCGCAGGGCGTCGCTGATGCGGTTGCTTTCGGTGATGTCGTGAATGATGGCCGTGAACAGCCGGCTGCCGCCCACGTTGACGTCGCCGAACGATGCGTTCACCGGGAACTCGGTGCCGTCGTGGCGCAGGCCCAGAACCTTGACGTCCCATTCGCGAAAGCCGCGCTGGCGGTTTGTCAGGCTGGCGAAGAAGGCCTGGAAGCCCATGCGGTAGCGCGTGGGCAGCAGCATGGTCACCTCCCGGCCCACCAGGTCGTCGAGCCGGTAGCCGAAGAGGTGGCGGGCGGCGCTGTTGGCATTGACGATGATGCCTTCCTGGGTGGCGGTCACCAGGCCTTCGGCCATGCTTTCAGTCACGGCCCGGCTCATGGCCTCGCTGTCGGAAAGCCTGGCCTCGACGCGGCGGCGCTTTTCCTGCGAGCGGACAATCATCTGGATGGCCCAGCCGAACACGCTCAGGCACAACAGCCCGCCCAGCAGGATCAGTTGCTTGACGGTCTGGGCGCTTTGCCGCGTTTCCTCTTTCGAACGCTCCAGGGCCTGGGTTTCCGCCGTCTTGATACGCGTCACCAGCGTTTCGATCTCGTCATAAAGCCGGCGGTTGGGCTCGCCGCCGATGATGGCCGCTGCCGCTTCCAGCCCGGTTTGCTGCCGGGCGGCGATGGCTTGCTCCATCAACGCGAAGCGTCGCGTCATGGCGTCTTCCAGCGTGCGCCAGTCCTGACTGGTGCCGGCCGCCGCGTGCACGCGCTGCTGCGCCTGCTGGCTCAGCGTGCGGGCTTCCTGGTATGCGGCGAGGTCCGTGGCGGTGTTGGTCAGCAGGTAGCGCCGCTGCGAGGACTCGGCCGCCTTGAACTCCGCGACGACCTGCTCCAGGAGCAGCACGGTTTCGCGCGCCTGCGTTTCGCTTTGCGTACCGCTGAGCAGCGTATTGATGGTGAAATAGGAAGCCGCGATGCTCAGGATGATCAGGATCATCCCGGTGAACAGTGCGACATTGATGGTCGCGCGAAAAGGCGACTTCATGGCGCTTGAGCCGGCAGGCCTGGTTTGCCAGAAAAGCGGCTCATTTCGCCATGCCTGTGCGCTACTGCGAGCCCAGCACGGTGCGGACCGCCTGGATCAGCGATTCAGTCTCCACGGGCTTGGTGATGTAGCCGTCCGCGCCGCTGGCCAGGCCCTTGAGCACCGCCTCGCGGGTCGCCTTCGCCGTGAGCATGATCACCGGGATGTCCTTGAGCTGCGGGTGCGAGCGGATGCGCAGCAGGATGTCGAACCCGTCGGCATCGGGCAGCATCACGTCCAGCAGCACCAGGTCGGGAATCGGCGGTTTGCGGAACTCGGCCACCACTTCGGCGCGGGAGCCCGCCACCCGTATGTCAAAACCCTCGAAGGTCAGGTAGTGGCTCAGAAACTTTGCCAGGTGCTCATCGTCGTCCACGACGATGGCCGACAGGCGTTCGCCGGGCGCGCGCTGGCGCGGCTGCTCGCGCTTGCGGGCGATGCGGACGTAGTAATTGGATTTTTTCAGCGTGGCCGCGCAGAAATCGGCCTCGGCGCCGGCCTCGGTGAGCGCCGTGGGGCTCAGCTGGAACTGCAAAGAGGCGGCGAACGGGTCCGGCTCGACCTGGGTCACGAGCCCCTTGGCCAACAGCAGTTTCACGGTGTTATCGAGCGTCGTACCGACAGCTTCGCCCACGCTCTGGCGGATCTGGGCCAGGGACAGGATGCCGTCGAGGCGCACCAGCAGCTCCAGCTCAGGCGGCGAAATCGTGGTGGCGGCGCTGCGCAATTCCTGCTGGCCTTTGGGCGTGACGGCGTAAATATCGTTGTATTGCACGGTGTAGCTCCTCTCTGTGGTAAGGGGCATGACATACGCCGAAGCGCTGCCTGATTCTAAGGTCCGGGGCCCGCTCAAATGGTGCACGCCCTCAGGAAGAAGATACACCAACTGGGTGGGCCCGGCATTCACGGCGATTCCGCGGGCGGCGGCGGCAAGGCGGACCGCAGCGCCGCCATCAATTCCCCCAGCGAGGCCTCCATGCGCAGCAGCAGGTCGTCAATGCCGGCGCGCGGCCCCTTGTCATGAAGCGCCTGCTCCAGCGCGCCGGCGTCCAGCGGCAATTGCGTGGCGCCGATCTGCGCCGAAACACCGCGCAAGGAATGGCTGAGCAACTCCGCCGCCTTCAGGTCGTCTGCCGCCAGCGCCTCGCGGATGCGTGCCGGCGTGTCCGCGCGGCCGTCCACGAAGCGGCGCAGCATCGAGATGTAAAACCCTTTCATGTTCATCGCCCGGCTCAGACCCAGGGGCACGTCGAGCCCGGCGATGCTGTCGGGCAGCGCCTCCTCGGCGGAACCTGCCGCATCCGCCGCCTGCACGGCGGCAAGGCGGGCCGCCGGTGTGCCGGTTTCGGCCACCGGGGCCGGCGCGGCGGCGCCCTTCCCGGCCTCGCTGTTCCCAGCCTCCGCAAGCGCCTCCAGGCTGCCCAGCGCCCTGCGCAACTCGGCGGCAGCGTCCGCGCGCTGCGCGGGCGTGAGGCGTCCCGGGTCCAGCTCCAGGCGCAGGCCGGGCCGGTCGCATTGGATCACCCCTGCCCCTGCTGGCGCCGCCGCCGGGGTTTTGCGGACCGCATAGACCGTGATCGGTTCGGCGAATCCCTTGGCGACGACCGGCTCGCGCGCCTCGACTTCGATCTCGTCCTGCACCAGGTCGTGGGTATCCCTCGAAATCAGGATGCCGCCGGGCTCCGCGGCCTGCTCCAGCCGGGCGGCCAGGTTCACTTCACGGCCGATGATGGTGTAGTCCATGCGCAGGTTGCTGCCGAAGTTGCCGACGTCGCAGAATCCGGAGTTGATGCCTATGCGTATCTCAAAGGCCTTGGGAATGCCCATGGCCTTCCAGCGCCGCTGCAGCTCGACCATGCGTTGCTGCATGGCGACGGCCATCTTCACGCACTGCACCGCGTCCTGGCGCGGACCCAGGGTGTGGGGGTCGCCGAAGAAAATGACGATGGCGTCGCCGATGAACTTGTCCAGGGTTGCGCCGTATTCGGCGGCAATCTGCGACATTTCCTCAAAGTAACTGTTGAGCAAAAAGGTAACTTCTTCGGGCTGCCACTGCGCCGTGGAGGCCGTGAAGTTCTTGATGTCCGAAAAAAACACCGTCAGCCGCTTGCGCTGGGTCTGGATCTCGGCCTGGCGAGAACCGTCAAACAGCGACTGGTAGACCTGCGGCGCGAGGTAGCGCGACAGTTGCTCGGACAGGGTTTTCAGGCGCTTGGCATTGGCGCTGCGCTCCAGGTGCAGCCGCACGCGCGCCAGCAGCACGGGCGGGCTGATGGGTTTGGTGATGTAGTCGGTGGCGCCCAGGTCCAGCCCGAACTGCTCTTCCTCCACGCTGCTGAGCGCCGTGAGAAAGATGACGGGAATGTCGGCCGTGCGCGAATCGCGCGCCAGCCGCCGCATGACCTCGTAGCCGTCCATCCCGGGCATCATCACGTCGAGCAGGATGATCTCGGGGCGCCTGTCGGACAGCGCCACCTGCAGACCCTCTTCACCCGACTCGCAGGCCTCCACCTCATAACCGTCCCGTAGCAGGGCCACGAGGAAATACCGGACGTCCGCCGTGTCGTCCACCACCAGGATGCGGGCGCGGCGCGCGGGGCCCCGCCCGGCTTGCTCGCTTACGGCTTCAGTCATGCGGCTCCTCCATGGGTGGCGGGCCGGCATCCGGCCCGGCCGGTTACCGGGGTTGGCGCGCGCGGGTCCGCATCGGCGCGCGCCGGCCTATTTCACCAGTTCCGCCCGCATGGCGTCAATCACCGCCTTGTAATCGGGTTTTCCAAAAATGGCGCTGCCGGCCACAAAAGTGTCGGCGCCCGCGGCGGCCACGCGCGCGATGTTGTCGGTCTTGATGCCGCCGTCGACTTCGAGGCGGATGTCCTTGCCCGAGGCATCGATGCGCTTGCGCGCCTGCTCGATCTTGCGCAGCGCGGAGTCGATGAAGCTTTGCCCGCCGAAGCCGGGGTTGACGCTCATGATGAGAATCAGGTCGATGTCCTCGATCACCCAGTCCAGCACGTCCAGCGGCGTGGCCGGGTTGAACACCAGCCCGGCCTTGCAGCCCTTGGACTTGATGGCCTGCACGCTGCGGTGCACATGGCCGGAGGCTTCAGGGTGGAAGCTGACCAGGTCGGCGCCCGCGTCGGCAAAGGCCGCGGCCAGCGCGTCGACGGGCTGCACCATCAGGTGCACGTCCACCGGCACCGGCGTGCCGTCGGCTTTTTTGGCGTGCGGCTTGAGCGCCTGGCAGATCATGGGCCCGAACGTCAGGTTGGGCACATAGTGGTTGTCCATCACGTCGAAGTGGATCCAGTCGGCGCCGCCGGCGATGACGGCCTTGATCTCGTCGCCCAGTCGGGCGAAATCGGCGGACAGGATGGAAGGGGCGATGCGGTAGGTGGGCGGCTGGTTTTTAGGCATGTCAGGATTGTCGCAGCAAGCCGCGGCCCGCGTCGGGACTCGACGGCGCAGGTTGTTTCGCCCGGCCAACAGCCGCAGCAGGCGGTTAACATGGAGAGAACCTGTTCGCGGTCTAAACGGGGACCGCGTTGGGGTGCAATCGCCCGATTTCACCCCAACCCGGAGGGCAAGCGCCTTTTCGGGCGGTCTGCGGCGTTGCGGCGCTAACCCATAGCTATGCTATGGGCAGCGCACCGCGCCTTGCATCCCATCCCGAGAAGGGGCTTGCGCGGCCCCGTTTAGAGCGCGAACAGGTTCTTAAGCCATGCCCAAATACCAATTTTCCTGCGAAGCCGTGCCCCAGTACCTGCCCGAACAGTCGGCGCCGGAAGACCACGTCTACGGTTTTTCCTATACCGTCACGGTCACCAACACCGGCGAGGTCACGGCCCAGCTGATCTCGCGCCACTGGGTCATCAGCGATGCCAACGGCCACAACGAAGAGGTCAAGGGCCTGGGCGTGGTCGGCCACCAGCCGCTGCTCAAGCCCGGCGAATCCTTCCAGTACACCAGCGGGTCGCGCCTGCGCACGCCCAGCGGCACCATGCACGGCAGCTATTTTTGCGTGGCCGAAGACGGCGAGCGTTTCGAGGCGCCGATCCCCATGTTCGTGCTGGAGGCGCACAGCGGCAACGGCAACGGCGCCACCCCGCCCGGCCGTGTCCTGCATTGAGCCCACGGCCCTGACTGCCCGATGAAAGACCTGGCCTCCCTGCTCAAGGCGCTGGACCCGGACGCCGGACTGGCACAGCGCCATGTCTGGCTGATCAAGCTCTTCGAATGGATACGCGGCGACGAGACCTCCGTCGCGGCCGCCGTCTCGCGGGTGCAGGCCCTCATGGATGCCGTCGAGCGGCAGCCCGAGATCCAGACACGCATGCGGGCCTGGTGGCAGACACTGATCCAGACGGTCGACATCACCACCTTGCTGGCCGATTTCGGCTTCGCGCCGCGCACGGCTTTTGTCAGCGAACTGGCCGAGCGCCTGCGCCGCAAACTGCTGCCCGGCACGCCAGAAACCGTCGACGCCTCCGAGCTGTTTCCCCTGGTGGCGCCCACGCGCTTCGACGCGCAATGGATGGGCGCGCTCGAAGAGCCGCAGGTCGCCCGGCTGGCCCTGATGCTATCGGCCAGTCCCGACATGGACACGCTGCATTGGCACTACAGCCTGATGGACGCGCTGACCTACTGCACGGCCCAGATACGCGCCACGGGTTTCGCGCCAGAGCTGCGCCTGCGCATGAACCGCGCCACGCCGCACGCGCGCGCCTTCCACGCGCTGCCGGCCGACATCGACGGGTTACGCAACGCCTTCTTCAAGCCAGAGCGGGACGAGGCGCAGCTGCAGGCCGCCATCGCGCAATACCGTGAGCGGCTGGACGCCTGCCGCCAGGCCGTCAACAGCATCTACACGCACCTGGAGGACAACGGCATCTCGGTCGGCATGGTGTTTCGGCTGCGCCAGCTGCGCGAGCGCATGCTGCGCGTGCGCGAACTGCTCGACAGCCTGGTCTCGCCCAAGCCCGCCATGGCAGCCGTCAAGCTGCTGGGACGCCGCGTCATCACCGCGCAGGAAGGCAAAAGCATCAGCGCGCTGATCAGCGCCAACTCCACGCTGCTGTCGGCCAAGGTGGCCGAGCGCAGCGCCGAAACCGGCGAAACCTACATCACCCGCACGCGCGGCGAATACCGTGAAATGCTGGGCAAGGCCATGGGCGGTGGCGCCATCACGGCCTTTACCACGCTGCTCAAGTTCATGATCGTGGCGGTGGGCCTTTCGGCTTTCTGGAGCGGCTTCTGGTCCGCCGTCATGTATTCCGCCAGCTTCATCCTGATCCAGTTGCTGCATTTCACGCTGGCCACCAAACAGCCGGCCATGACGGCGCCGGCCATGGCGGCCAAGCTCAAGGATCTCGGCTCAGCCGATGCGAGCAGCACCATCACGGCCTTTGTCGACGAGGTCACGCACCTGGTGCGTTCGCAGGTGGCCGCGGTCTTCGGCAACGTCTTCATGGTGGTGCCGGCTGTGCTGCTGGTCAACACGCTGGTCCTGCTGCTGCTGGGCCGGCCCATGATCAGCCACACAGAGGCCGAGCATGTGCTGGGCACGCTGACGCTGCTGGGCCCCACATTGATGTGGGCGGGTTTCACCGGCGGCATATTGTTCGCGGCCAGCATGATCGCGGGCTGGACCGAAAACTGGTTTGTGCTGCATCGCCTGGACTCGGCCATGCGCCACAACCCGCGCATCACCGCATTCCTCGGCAGCGAGCGCGCGGCGCGCTGGTCCGCCTTCATGCGCGACAACATCTCCGGCTTCGCCTCCAACATCGCGCTGGGCTTCATGCTGGGATTGATCCCGGCCTTCACCGGTTTCTTCGGCGTGGAGCTTGAAGCGCGCCACGTCACGCTGTCGACCGGCCAGCTGGCCGCGGCCGGCGCATCGTTGGGCCTTGAAGCGTTCAAGCACCTGACTATCTGGTGGTGCATCGCGGCCATTCCGCTGATAGGCGCGCTGAATCTCGGCGTGAGTTTTTACCTCGCGTTCCGCCTGGCCCTGCAGGCGCACAACGTGAGCAACGTCGACCGTGCGCGTATCCGTGCCGCCATCTGGGCGCGATGGCGCAGCCACCCCCGCAGCTTCTTCATGCCTGAATAACTGGCTCCCCCCTGTCCAGGCTCACTGCGTGTAGCCTGTTCTCCCCTCGAGGGGACGGCGCCTGCGGCCGGCAAAGCCGGACCCTCGGCCCCCACTGGTTTGTTCACTGCACTCTTCAAGCCACATTGATGAACATCGTCACGATGGCGATGCCCCTCCATCGTTACTTGAAGAAAAAGTGCAAAGGCGCTATTTCCGATGTTGTCCTACATGCCTGGCAACAGTGCGCCTGTAAATTAATGCAACAAGTTTTCCTCGCGCAAACCCACCGGGCCTCACGCCACCAGGCTGGCCGACCAACGTGCAACATGCCGCCTTCAAGGGCTTGTCTGCAGAAGTTCCAATCAGAGTGGAGACCCCTTCCTCATGAACGAAATCCTGGCCATCTGGGCTGAATGGATCAAGCCTTCGGCGGGCTTGCCGACCGTGCAGTGGTCCGTGCTGCTCGCGCTGGCTGCCGCCACGGGCCATCTCCTGAACCGCTATACCGGCTTGCCCAAGGTGGTCGGCTATTCGCTGGTCGGCGGCTTTGCCGGTCTGGCGGGGTTCAGCGGCGCGGCCTGGCCGCTCCAGGGCACCGGGCTCTTCCTGCTGGAACTGGGCGTGGCCGTGGTGCTGTTCGAAGCCGGCGGGCGCATTCCGCTGCGCTGGTTTCGCCATAACCCCATGGTGCTGGTTCAAAGCCTGGCCGAAGCAGCCTTGACCTTCATCCTGGTGTACTGGGCCCTGCACGCGATGAGCGTGCGCGAGGCCGTGGCAGAACCGCTGGCCCTGCTGGCCATGGCCGCCTCGCCCGCCGTGCTGTCGCGCGTGGCCATAGACACCCGCGCCGCCGGCCCCGTCACCGAACGCGCGCTGGTGCTGTCCACCCTGGGTACCCTGTATGCGCTGACGCTGTGCAG
This sequence comes from Polaromonas sp. P1_G1, assembly GCF_056405595.1. Classification (NCBI taxonomy): domain Bacteria; kingdom Pseudomonadati; phylum Pseudomonadota; class Betaproteobacteria; order Burkholderiales; family Comamonadaceae; genus Polaromonas; species Polaromonas sp. P1_G1. The sequence goes on along the minus strand of NZ_JBFUBU010000030.1, from coordinate 29,059 downwards.
CGCACGCGCCGGCATGATGCACCGGCCCGAATCGGGCGTGGCCGGCGTGCTCAGCACGCTGTACCCGGTGCTGGTGGTACTGGGCCTTTCGGTCGTGGTGGGCGCTGCGCTGGCCCTCATGCTGCGCACCGCGCTGCGCGTGATGAGCCCCACCAGCGAGAACACCGCCATCCTGCTGCTGGCCCTGATCGCCGCGGGTGCCGCGCTGGCCGCCCACTTCGGCGGCTCGGCGCCGCTGGCGGCGCTGCTGGGCGGCATGCTGCTCAAGCAGCTCAATCCGCGCCCCTGGTCGTGGCCGCGGCAGATGGGCACGGCCTCGTCCATGCTGACCATGCTGATGTTCGTACTGGTCTCGGTGGTGGCGGCGCAGGCCGACTGGAGCGGCCCGGTGGCGGGCCTGGTCATCGCCATGGTCGTCGCGCGCATGGTGGCCAAGATCGCCGGTGTCGCTCTCGGCAACGTCGGCAGCGGCGCCAGCTGGAAGCAGGCCCTGTGGGTGGGCTGCGCGATGTCGCCGATGTCCTCGGTCGCGCTGCTGCTGGTGTCGCAGTTCGCCACGGCCTCGGGCGCTTTGGGCCGCCAGATCGCCAGTGTGGCTCTGCCCGCCATCCTGCTGATGGAGGTGCTGGGCGCGGTGCTGGCCACCTTGGCCATTTACCGCGCCGGCGAAAGTTCCAAACCCTGGGCGCCGCTCACGCGCGGCCCCGCATCCGGACCCGTCCATGAGCCTTGAACCCTTTCACAAATCGGCCGCGCTGTCGCTGGGCGTGGAGCTTGAGCTGCAGCTGGTGAACACGCACGACTACGACCTGGCGCCCTATGCCGAGGACATGCTGCGCCTGATGTCCAAAATCCCGCTGCCAGGCGCCGTGGTGCCCGAGATGACCTCCAGCATGATCGAGATCTCGACCGGCGTGTGCCGCAACGCGTCGGAGGTGCTGGGCCAGCTCTCGCAGATCCGCGATGCGCTGGTCAAGAGCGCTGACAAGCTCAACATTGCCGTGGTCGGCGGCGGCACCCATCCCTTCCAGCAGTGGCATGAGCGCCGCATTTACGACAAGCCGCGCTTTCGCGAGCTGTCCGAGCTCTACGGCTACCTTTCCAAGCAGTTCACGATTTTCGGCCAGCACGTGCACGTGGGCTGCCCCGACGCCGACAGCGCGCTGCTGACGCTGCACCGCATGTCGCGCTACATTCCGCACTTCATTGCGCTGTCCGCCTCCTCGCCCTATGTGCAGGGCCAGGACACGGCCTTCGATTCGGCCCGGCTCAACTCGGTGTTCGCCTTTCCGCTGTCGGGCCGCGCGCCCTTCGCGCTGACCTGGGACGACTTCACCGTCTACTTCGACAAGATGACGCGCACCGGCGTGGTCAAGAGCATGAAGGATTTTTACTGGGACATCCGGCCCAAGCCGGAATTCGGCACCATCGAAATCCGGGTGTTCGACACGCCGCTCACGGTGGAGCGCGCCACCGCGCTGGCCGGCTTCGTGCAGTCGCTGGCTTCCTGGTTCATGCACGAACAGCCCTTCATGCCCACCGAGGACGACTACCTGGTCTACACCTACAACCGTTTCCAGGCCTGCCGCTTCGGCCTGGACGCGGTCTATGTGGACCCAGCCACCGGCGGCCACATGCCGCTGCGCGAGCACATCCTGCAGACCATGGGGCAAATCGAGCGCCATGCCACCGGCATGGGCGCGGGCGCTTCGCTGCACCTGCTGCGCAACAGCGTGGAGCGCGGCGACAACGACGCCCGCTGGCTGCGCGAAAAACAGGGCGAGGAGCACCTGCTGGCCGAAGTCATACGCCAGGCGGCCGACCGCTTCCGCGGCGGCGTCACGCACCAGCAATATCCCTGACCCTGGTGCCCGGGGCGCAGCCTGTATGCTCTGCGCCATGGGTGAATTTGACCTGATCGCACGCTACTTCACACGCCCCGCCGCGCGCGCCGCGCTGGGTGTGGGCGACGACTGCGCGCTGCTGCAGCCGGCGCCCGGCACGCAGATAGCCATCTCCAGCGACATGCTGGTCGAGGGCCGGCACTTCTTCGCGGACGTGGATCCTTTCACGCTGGGCCACAAGGCGCTGGCCGTCAACCTCAGCGACCTGGCCGCCTGCGGCGCCAAGCCCCTGGCCTTCACGCTGGCCCTTGCCTTGCCGCGGGTCGACGAAGCCTGGCTCGCCGCGTTTTCGCAAGGCCTGCTGGCGCTGGCCGATACGCACGGCTGCGAACTGGTGGGCGGCGACACCACGCAAGGGCCGCTCAACATCTGCATCACCGTGTTCGGCGAAGTGCCGGTGCTGAACGGAAAGAGCCAGGCGCTGCTGCGTTCGGGCGCCAGACCCGGTGACGACGTGTATGTCAGCGGCACGCTGGGCGACGCCCGGCTGGCGCTGGAGGCGCTGCGCGGCGCCTTGACCTTGCCGCCCGGCATGCTGGCCCAGGCCAGGCAAAGGCTGGAGCAGCCCACACCGCGCATCGCATTGGGCCAGGCGCTTCGCGGTATTGCCTCGGCAGCCATCGACGTGAGCGACGGTTTGCTCGGCGACCTTCGCCACATCCTGCGCGCCTCGAAAACAGGCGCAACGCTTGAAACAGCACTCGCGATCAATCTGGTCGCTGCTTCTTCACGTTCCGATTGGGCCACGGCCGGAATCGATGCTGAAAAGCAGATGGAGTTCGCGCTGGCGGGCGGCGACGACTACGAACTCGCCTTTACCGCTCCGGCCTCGGCCCATGAGGCCGTGCAGGCCGCGGCCCGCCAGGCTCAAACACCCGTCAGCCGGATCGGCCGGATCGACGCGGATCCCGGCCTGCGGCTGCTTGACGCGGCCGGCGCGCCGCTGGAGCGGCTCTACGCCTCCTTCGATCACTTTGCCTGAAGGCGCGCCGCGGCGTCTACGTGCCCGCGATGCGCCAGCCCGTGCGCAAGGCGACCGACCCAGCGCCTCGCCGCCGACCAGAATGCAGCCGGCGCCAGTGCGCGCAAATGCCGGGCTTCGGCAATGGCGGCAGCGGTCAGGCGATTTTCTTCGGTGGGGGTATAGAGCGAGTTCATCAGCGTATCCTTTCGGGGAGGTGGGGTCTCTTTTTTCTCCAGGGGCCACGGGGCTACTGTGCGCAAAACAGCCACCGGCGGAAACCACCCGCGCCGCAAATCCGTCTTGCACCAGACGCAAAACAGAAAACCCCGGCCCTGGGTAATATGGCCGGCATGCGGAACCTGAACTTTGACGACATGCACCTGTTCACGCGCGTGGCCGAGCTGGGCAGCTTCTCGGCCGTGGCCCGCGCGCGAGACGTGCCCGTCAGCCAGGTGTCGCGCGCCATCGCCCGCATCGAGAAAACCTGCAATGCACGGCTGGTACAGCGCAGCACGCACGCGCTGACCCTGACGCCCGAGGGCGAAACCTTCCTCGGCTATTGCCGGCGGATGACGCAGACGCTGGACGATCTCGAAGGCGAGTTCGCCAGCCAGAGCGGCGAGGCCAGCGGCTGGGTGCGGGTGGCGGCCAGCACTGTCATGGCCGAATACCTGCTGGTGCCCAGCCTTGAAGGACTTCACCAACGCCATCCGCGTGTTCGCGTGGAACTGAAAGTGGACGACCGCCTTGTGGACATGGTGCGCGACGGTGTCGACATCGCGATCCGCAGCGGCATGCATGCCAACGAGAACACGGTGATGCGCCAGATAGGCACGCATGGGCGGCGCTTGTACGCCACACCGGCTTACCTGGAGGCCCACGGTACACCGGAGCACCCCGACGACCTGGGCCGGCACCGCCTGATCAGCAACAGCGCCGCGACCTCACTCAACCGCTGGCCCTTCATCATCGACGGCCAGCCCGTGGTGATCACGGCAGACGGCTGCTGGCGCGCCGACTCCACCGGCACGACCAGCCAGCTGGCCCTGCAGGGCCTGGGCATTGCGCGCTTTGCCATGCTGGCGGCCGAGCCCCTGGTGCGGCGCGGCATGCTGGTGCCGGTGCTGCCGGGCTTTGTCGACGAGCAGCCCGTACCCATCCACGCCGTGACGCTGGGCGGGCGCCACCGGCTGCCGAAAATCCGGGCCTGCATCGACTATTGGGCCGAGTGGTTCAGCCGCGAAAGAGACCTGGTGAGCGGCCCGCCCGCCGGTTGACCGATGCGCTTATTTGGCCTCAATCAGCGCACGAATATCCAGCAGGGTCAGCTCATTCGCATCGGGCTTGCCGATCTCGCGGCCGGATGAAAACGGGAAATTGTTGTCGTTGACCAACACGATATGCGTGGCATCGACCACCGCAAGCCCTTCAGGGCCCAGGTGCGGCAATGCAAAGACCGCTTCGTTGGGGCCCAGCTTCGCCAGGCGCTTCGGGTTGGCGATGCGGGTCAGGTCGATGTAGGCGACCTTGCGCACAAAGCCGTCCGCGTCACTGGCCGCCAGGTCGATCTTGTAAACGCGCTTGAAGCGTGCGGGCCGCGTGAAGCAGTCGGTGCGCGCTTCATTGGGACATGCCGGTGCGATGCCTTCGGTGCTGTCGTCGCGCTCTATCACCAGGCCTGTGGTGGAGTCCAGCAATTGAAAGTCGGCGGCCACGTTGCCCACTTCTTCAAGCAGGTACTTCCACTGCTTGCCGGTGTAGCTCCGCGTGGCGGCGTCCAGTTCGTTGATGCGCACATAGGTTTTGTCGCCGGCCTTCTCCACGCTTTTGGTCGCGGCATCGAACAGCGGGCCTTCGAACATCGGATAGAGCTTGCTGCCGTCGGGTGATTTGGCCATGGACTCAAAGCCGTTGGAGCGGCGCACTTCAAACAAGGCCTCGCCGGGGAGATTCGGCAGCCGCCCCTGCATATAGTGGTCTGGCGAGGCGTGCAGCTTGCCGCTGATGACCGTCTCGATCACACCCAGCACCCGGCCCTGGAAGTCAGTGCGCAGCACGTAGGGACCGAACTCGTCGCCTATCCACCATTCGTTGCCCACCACCTGCAGCGACTCGGGATCGAAGTCGATGCCGGTGAGATAGCGGCGCGTGGTGTTTTCATTCTGGATGTGAAAGGGCACACGCTTGTCCGGGTCGCTCAGAAAGGTCGTGCCGCGGCGCACGGCCTGGCCCTTGCTCCAGTCGACCGACAGCCGGTGCACCATCAGCAGCGCATCCTGCGAGTTGACCTTGTTGCCGAAGCCGTTGTCGGTCAACGCCAGGAATTCGCCCTTGCCCAGCGACACAATGCCCGAAAAACCCTGGACCGACTGGCCCTTCATGGGCAGCGTGCCGCCGGAAGCGCGCGGATATTTGGGGTCTCCGACAAAGGTGTTGGCGCTTTCGCTGCCGAGCTGCTCATTGCGCTGGCGTTTGGCATTGGCGAATTTACCCGCCGTGGCGAAGAAGGCGCCCGCATCGCGCGGCGCGGCCACCGAGGCATCGGCAGCCAGGGCCGCATGGCCCGCCAGCGTGGCCTCCACCGCCGGCGCGGCCGGCGAGGTTTGCGCGCGGCCGCTGCCGGCCGCCAGGCACAGCGCGCAGGCGGCGGCCAGGGTCAATGCGTTCATCTTGCTCAAAACCTGCTTGTGTTTGCTCATCCCGAAATCCCTCTTGCTGGTGAATCGCTGGACTGTGCAGGCAGCGTGTGAAACCGCTGTGACAAAATCAGCCAATAGCCCGGGGCCTTCCCGGGCATCCGCGCCTGGCAACCCCCACCATGACCGACACCACGCCGCCGCCCGCCTTCCGGCCCACCGCGAAATTTTTGCTGTCGCATCCCGCGCATTTCATCGCTCTGGGCTTTGGCGCCGGCCTGAGTCCGGTCGCGCCCGGCACGGCCGGCACGCTGTGGGCCTGGCTGGCCTTCCTGGTGCTGCAGCAGTGGATCACACCGGCTGAAATGGGCTGGTTGATCGCCGCCTCCACCCTGGTGGGCTGGTGGGCCTGCACCGTAACGGCCAAGGCCATGAACGTCCTGGACCCGGGCAGCATCGTCTGGGACGAGGTGGTGGCCTTCTGGCTGGTGCTCTGGCTGGTGATGCCCGCGGACTTCTGGTCGCAGCTGGCCGCTTTTGTGCTGTTCCGCTTTTTTGACGCTGTGAAACCCGGTCCCGTGGCCTGGGCCGACCAGGCCTTCAAGGGCTTTAACTGGCGCGGCGGTTTCGGCATCCTGTTTGACGATTTTGTGGCGGCCTTTTGCGCGCTGCTGGTGATCGCCCTCTGGAGGTTCTGGTGAGCGGCGTACCCGAGCTGGCCGGACAACTCGCCGCCCTGCTGCAGGCCCAGGGATGGCTGCTCGCCACCGCCGAAAGCTGTACTGGCGGCATGATCTCCGCCGCCTGCACCGACCTGGCCGGCTCCAGCAACTGGTTTGAGCGCGGCTTTGTCACTTATTCCAACGAGGCCAAGACGGAATTGCTGGGCGTCCCGGCCCCGCTGATCGCCAGGCACGGCGCGGTCAGCGAAGAAGTGGCGCGCGCCATGGCCTCCGGCGCGCTGGAGCGTTCACGCGCTCAGGTGGCTGTGGCCGTCACGGGCGTGGCCGGCCCGACGGGCGGTAGCGCGGCCAAACCCGTGGGTACGGTATGGTTTGCCTTTGCGCTGCCGCGGCGACTGGTGTCGGAGGTCCGGCGTTTTGACGGCGACCGGGCCGCGGTGCGCAGCGCCACGGTGCGTCATGCGCTGCAGCGGCTGCTGGAGTTGCTGGAAGAACCGGGGGAACCGGAAAAGGCCGGCTGACGCGTGAGCGACGCCTGCACGGCACCGGGCGCTATAGAGTTCGCGGACCCGTCCATCACCCGAGATCCCGACAATCCCGACCAGGAGACAGCATGCATCCCAACCAGATCACCCTCGAACACTTCTACGCGTCCTTCGCCCGTCTCGACTCCGATGCCATGGCCGCTTGCTATGCGCCCGACGCGCAGTTCGACGACGAGGCCTTTTCGCTGCGGGGCCACAAAGAGGTCACCGGCATGTGGCACATGCTCTGCGACGTGACCAAGGCCAAGGGCGCCGACGTCTGGAAACTCAGCTGGAGCGGCATTGAAGCCGATGCGCGCAGCGGCAAGTCGCACTGGGAGGCCGACTACCGTTTCAGCACCACCGGGCGCATGGTGCACAACGTGATCGACGGCGAGTTCGAATTCAATGAACAGGGGCTCATCAGCCGCCACCGCGACCGCTTTGATTTCTGGGCCTGGTCGCGCCAGGCGCTGGGCGCGCCCGGCCTGCTGCTGGGCTGGACGCCCTTTCTGCGCACCAAGGTGCGGGCAGGGGCGGCGGCAAATCTGCAAAAATACCTGTCCCAACGCAAGACTTAACCCCGACGGGAGTTGCCCATGACCTGGTTTGACGGTTTTGAATCGCGCAGTTTTGAGGTCAACGGCGCCTCCATCAATGCGCGGGTCTCTAAAACCACGCTGGGCGAGCCGCTGCGACCAGCACTGCTGCTGTTGCACGGCTTCCCGCAATCGCATGTGATGTGGCACCGTGTGGCCCAGCGCCTGGCCGGCGACTATTTCCTGGTCATGCCCGACCTGCGCGGCTACGGCGACTCCTCCAAGACAGCGGGCCTGCCCGACCACAGCAACTACAGCAAGCGCAACATGGCGCACGACATGATAGGCGTCATGGACGCGCTGGGCATCAACCGCTTCTTCCTGTGCGGCCACGACCGCGGCGGACGCGTGGCGCATAGGCTGGCCCTGGACCACGCCGCGCGCGTGCACAAGCTGTGCGTCATCGACATCGCGCCCACACTGGACATGTACGAGGGCCGCAGCATGACCGAGCCCTACATGGCCTTTGCCCGCGCCTACTACCACTGGTTCCACATGCTGCAGCCGGCGCCGCTGCCCGAGATCATGATGGGCGCCAACCATCCCGAAACCGCCAAAGCCTATTTGCACGCCAAGCTGGGCGGCTGGGGCAGCGCGGGCATGAACTACATCGAGCCTCAGGCGCTGGCTGAATACGAGCGCAGCTTTTGCAATGCCGAGGCGCTGCACGCCGCCTGCGAGGACTACCGCGCCAGCGCCGGCATAGACCTGGAGCACGACCGCGACGGGCGCGCGCACGGCCTGAAGCTGACCTGCGACCTGCTGGTGCTCTGGGGCGAGCGCGGCGTAGTGCACCGGATGTTCGACCCGCTGGCGCTGTGGCAGGCCCAGTGCAGCGGCGAAGTCACCGGCCGGGGCATGCCGGCCGGGCATTTCATTCCCGAAGAGCAGCCCGAGGCGACGGCCCGGGCGCTGCAGGATTTTTTCAACTGATTCACTCCGGACCTTCAGACCATGTCGCACTACGCCGCAGAAACCTTGTGGGAACGCAAGAACGCCGACTTCCTGGACAACCGCTACAGCCGCCGCCACCTGTTGCGCTTTGACGGCGGGCTGGAGGTGCCGGGCTCGTCCTCGCCGTCCGTCGTGCCGCTGCCCATGTCCGACGCGTCGGCGCTGGACCCGGAAGAAGCGTTTGTGTCTTCGCTGTCGAGCTGCCACATGCTGTGGTTCCTGACCATGGCCGTCAAGCGCAAGTTCCGCGTGGACCGCTACTTCGACGCGGCGACCGGCGTGATGGAAAAGAACGCCGAAGGCAAGGTCGCCATGACCATCGTGACCCTGCACCCCGAAGTGACGTTCTCCGGCGAGCGCCAGCCCAGCCGCGAGGAACTGGACAAGCTGCACCATGACGCGCACGAGGCCTGCTTCATCGCCAACTCGGTGAAGACCGAGGTGCGCTGCGAGCCGGTGTACACCGGCGCCTGAGCGCCGCGCCTACTTCAGCCAGCCGCGCTTCCTGAAGTACCACATGGGCACCACGGCGCTCGCCACCATCAGCAGGATGGCGTAGGGATAGCCCAGCGACCAGTCGAGCTCGGGCATGAGCTTGAAGTTCATGCCGTAGACGCTGGCGATCAGCGTGGGCGGCAACAGCGCAACGCTGGCCACCGAGAAGATCTTGATGATCTTGTTCTGGTTGATGTTGATGAAACCGACCGTGGCGTCCATCAGGAAGTTGATCTTGTCGAACAGGAAGGCGGTGTGCGAGTCCAGCGAATCGATGTCGCGCAGGATCTGCCGCGCTTCCTCGAACTGCTCGGCGTTGAGCATCTTGCTGCGCATCATGAAACTGACGGCGCGGCGCGTGTCCATCATGTTGCGGCGTATGCGGCCGTTCAAGTCCTCATGGCGGGCGATGGCGCCCAGCACCTCACCGGCCAGCGCGTCGGTCACGTCGCCCGACAGCACCTGGGCGCTGACTTTTTCGAGTTCGACGTAAATGCCTTCGAGCGTGTCGGCCGAATATTCGGCGTCGGCGTCGAACAGCTTGAGCAGCACTTCCTTGGCATCCTCGATCAGGCCGGGCGCGCGGCGCGCGCGCATGCGCAGCAACCGGAACACCGGCACGTCCTCGTCGTGGATGGAAAACAGCACGCCCTTGCTCTTGAGGTCGTCGTTGACGAGGTTCAGGATGAAGGCCACGCGAACAGTGCGCGGCTCGGCGTCGTCGGCGATCAGGAAGTCGGAGCGTATGTGCAGCTCGCCGTTGTCTTCCTCGTAAAAACGCGCGGACTCTTCGATGTCCTCATCCATCGCGTCTTCGGGAATGGACAGGCCGTAGTACTGCTTGATCCAGCGTTTTTCTTCGAGGGTGGGGGATTCCAGGTCCACCCAGATCGGCTGGAACTTGGAGAGTTCTTCCAGGGATTCGATTTCTTCCTGGAAAAGCCGGCCGTTGGCGAGCGTGAAAATATTGAGCATGGCTGACTGCCTATCGGTTCAAGGGCCCGCGCAAGGCATGCGCTCGGGGCCTTGCGCGAAAGCGGGGTAAAGGGGCGGTGGGATGGTGCATCGCTTTCAACCCCCTTTTTGAACGTCGGCCTTTGCGCGGCTTGCGTCAGTCTGCGGTGTTGAAAGCTAGCGACTAGGGCTGCTTTCCAAGGATTTCTCCGTAATTGAACTGCGGCGATTATGGCATTTCAAGCCCGGCTTAGCCACCGCGCGCGCTACATAAAAAAAGCGATGAGCTCGTCTTTACGCGCGTAGGCGTCATGCTCGCCCAGCGCCATCAGCGCCTTCACAAAACCCGGCTCGAACAGCAGGTAACTGGCCAGCGCGGCACCGCCGGGACTGCCCTTGGCGCCCAGCGCACCCAGGCCCGCGAGAGCGTTGTAGGTACCCGTGGGCAACTCGGCCGCATGGGCCTGCGCCAGTGCGTCCAGCGACTGCGAAGGCGCGATCGCGAGGATGTCCACCGGCCGGTAGGGCATGACGGCCGCGATTTCCCGCGGCATCTGGCGCACGGTCTTGCTCACGCGCTGGGCCTGCTCCACGTCGGCCTGCAGCGTGTCCTGGAAAACACTGGCCATGGCATGGCCGGCGATGGCGCCCAGCGTGGGCCGGCCGGTGACGCTGGCGCCGTTGCCGCCGCCGACAAAACCGGCCCGCTCGGGCTGGCCGACGCCTATCACCAGCACCTTGCCGGCGCCCAGGTGCAGCGCGGGTGACAGCGGCGAGCTCTGGCGCATGGAACCGTCGCCGAAAAATTCGGGATGGCCGTCCACCCACAGCGGCGTGGATGGAAACAGGAAGGGAATGGCGCTGGAGGCCATCAGGTGCTCGATGGTGATGGGCTGGAATTCAGCGCGGCGACCGGGCCGGCTCCACAGGTCGGACTGGCGGCCCGCCGCCATCTGGCAAAACGTCCAGTGCACGCCGCTGCTGTAGCTGGAGGCGGTGACGGCCACGGCGCGCAAGGTCCTGTCCTGCAGGGCCTGCTCGATGCGGCCCAGCGAAATCACGCGGTGCAGCGTGTCCACCAGCGGCGTGTTGTCCAGCAAGGCCTGCTGCGCCCGCATTTGCTGCGACAAAAACAGCGCCGCCGCGATGCGGCTGGAGCGTATCCACGCCGGCACCTTGAGCTTGTAAACCTGCGAGGAACGCAGCGTGGTCCAGAAACTCGCGAGTTGGGAAAAGGCCTGCAGGCCTTCGCCGGCGCGGCTGGCCAGGAAGGCGGCATTGAGCGCGCCGGCCGACGTGCCCACCAGGATGCTGAACGGAAAACGTTCGCCGGCCGCGCCGCCCTGCAGGCTCAGCATGGTTGACAGCGCATGCAATACACCCGCCTGGTAGGCGGTGCGCGCGCCCCCGCCCATCAGCACCAGGGCGTTGCGGTCCTCGTCGGGCCGGGTCAATGCGGAGGAAATAATGGTCTCAAGCGACATGGCCGGGCCGGGTCTGCGGCGAATGGGATAGGAACGGGCGGTGCATGGTCGTGAAGAGGCTGGTTGTTATGGTTTTTCCTGCTGCCCGCGGACAGGCCCGCTCCCGCCCTTGCCCGAAGCTTGTCCCGGCGCAGGGCAGGCACGCGTCGATGGTGTCCGCATGATGCCGCCCGCGTGGATTTCCCGCAAGTCCGGCTTCTGTTTTTATGCGGCGACGGCCGCGAAAAATCCAGCGAAATCAATTGCTTGCCGTGCCCGCGAAGATGGCCTGCCGGCCTGGCCCCGCGCTGCGGAATGCAGGGTCAAGGGGTTTTTCACAAGGTTTCATTATTTATTGCAAGCCCGGTTGCAATTGGAGGCCTTCGGGCGCATAGTAAATCCAAGAGCGTTGTCCCCGTCTGCCGCCCTTCCCTCACGGGCCGGGTGGTGTTTTCAAACCCCAGCTCCAACCCTGGAAAAGGAGTCTCTTTATGAACTTGACGATCAGCGGTCACCATCTTGAAGTCACCCCCGCGTTGCGCGGCTATGTGACCAGCAAGCTGGATCGGATTACCCGGCATTTCGACCAGGTAGTGGATGTAAAAGTCCTGTTGACAGTGGACAACATGAAAGAAAAGGAAAGACGCCAGCGGGCCGAGTGCAATGTGCACGTCAAGGGCCGCGACCTGTTTGCCGAGAGTTCCCACGCTGATCTTTACGCCGCCGTTGACGAGTTGACCGACAAGCTGGACCGCCAGGTCGGGCGTTACAAAACCAGAACCCAGGACCATCACCACATTGCCGCCAAGCGCCAGGCCTGAAGGGCCTTCCCGTTTTTTGCCTCAGGCGGTGCGGTCCGGCGGAATCTTCCGCCCCGGCCGCCCTGTACAGAGCTTGCGCAAGTTGTTGAAAGAAGCCGCTTGAAGCACTCAAGCGGCTTTTTTATGCCTCTTTTTCCAGCAAACCCGCTGCAAAGTGCATAATTCGGCGACTAAAAGATTGTTATGAACCGTCTTTCGCAAATATTGCCCCCCTCCCAAGTGCTGGTCAGCGTTGAAGCGACCAGCAAAAAACGCGCTTTTGAAGAAGCCGGGCTGCTGTTCGAAAACCAGCACGGCCTGAACCGCGCGCTGATCACCGACAGCCTGTTCGCCCGTGAACGCCTGGGTTCGACCGGCCTGGGCCACGGGGTGGCGATTCCGCACGGCCGCATCAAGGGACTCAAGGCGCCTATGGCGGCGGTGTTCCTGCTGCAGTCGCCGATCGGCTTTGACGCGCCGGACGAGCAGGCCGTGGGCCTGCTGATTTTCCTGCTGGTCCCCGAAGCCGCCACGCAAAAACACCTCGAAATCCTCTCGGAAATCGCCGAGCTGCTCAGCGACAGCTCCCTGCGCGAACAGCTCAAGACCAGCACCGATGCCGCCGGACTGCACCACCTGATCGCTTCCTGGCATTCCGTCCACGAAGTCAGTTCCTAGGCCTTATCGGCCGCTCCCGAATCACAGGCCGGCATGAAGCCCACCGTCGTCAGCGCTGACGTTTTATTTGAAGACCACCGCGCCTCCCTGAAATGGGAATGGGTCGCCGGCCTGGGCGCCTCCGAGCGGCGCTTCGACGAGGTGGCGGTGCGGGCCGCGCGTTCCGGTGCCGACCTGGTCGGCTACCTCAACTACATCCATCCCTACCGCGTGCAGATCCTGGGCGAGCGCGAGGTTGCCTACCTGACCAATGCCAGCCCCGAGGATTGCGCCCGCCGCATCTCCCGCATCATCACGCTGGAGCCGCCGGTGCTGGTCGTGGCCGACGGCCAGGTGGCGCCCGACACGCTGCTGTCCATGTGCGAGCGCGCGCAGCTGCCGATGTTCTCCACGCCGGAGTCGGCCGCCTTCGTGATCGACGTGCTGCGGGCCTATCTGTCCAAGCACTTTGCCGACCGCACCTCCATGCACGGCGTGTTCATGGACATCCTGGGTCTGGGCGTGATGATCACCGGCGAGTCGGGCCTGGGCAAAAGCGAACTGGGCCTGGAGCTGATYTCGCGYGGCMACGGCYTGGTGGCCGACGACGCGGTGGACCTGTACCGCATCAACCAGACCACCATCGAGGGGCGTTGCCCCGAGCTGCTGCAAAACCTGCTCGAAGTGCGCGGCATAGGCCTGCTCGACATCAAGGCGATCTTCGGCGAGACGGCGGTGCGCCGCAAGATGCGCCTGAAGATGATCGTGCACCTGGTGCGCCGCGAGACGCTGGAGCGAGACTACGAACGCATTCCCTATGAGCCGCTGACGCAGGACGTGCTGGGTATTCCGGTGCGCAAGGTCATCATCCAGGTCGAGGCCGGCCGCAACATCGCGGTGCTGGTGGAGGCCGCGGTGCGCAACGCGATTTTGCAGCTGCGCGGGATCAATACTTACCAGGAGTTCGTGGAGAGGCACCGCCGTGCCATGGAACAAGACGACTAGAAGACGAATAAACCTACTGCGCGGCCCGATCTTGCGCCTGCGGTCCTCGCCGTACGGGTGTACGGCTCCGGTCCTCGACGCAACCTCGGACCGCTCGCTACGGTTTCTTACGCCTTCTAGGCTGCCCTGCTTATCCCCCGGAAACTCTTCGCACCATCAAGCGTGGTGATGCCTCACCGGCATACCGTTGCGGTTGGGGCATTTGTCCTTGGTGCAGTTGGCGTAGATCGACAGGGAGTGGTCGGCGATGGTAAAGCCCTTGGACTTGGCGACCGACTGCTGGCGTTTTTCGATCTCGGCATCGTAAAACTCCTCCACCTTGCCGCAGTCCAAGCASACCARRTGGTCGTGGTGCTGGCCTTCGTTGATCTCGTAGACCGCCTTGCCGGACTCGAAATTGCTGCGATTCAGCAGGCCGGCCTGCTCAAACTGGGTCAGCACGCGGTAGACGGTGGCCAGGCCGATGTCCGAACGCTCTTCGAGCAGCACCCGGAACACGTCTTCGGCCGTCATGTGGCGCTGTTTGCCTGCCTGAAAAATCTCCAGGATTTTCAGGCGCGGCAAAGTTGCCTTGAGGCCGGTATTTTTCAGTTCGTCGATGTTGCTCATGGGAAAACTCTCTGGGTGAAACCGGTGTGACGCGGCGGTTGTGACCCTTCAGGGCAGGCGCAGGCCGGGAGCCCCAGCCGCTACAATGAACAATCATATCGCTACACCCCCTTACTATGTCAGCCATGCCTGCAAATCATCGTTACAGCGCCCGAACCGCTTTCCTGCTCCTGGCTTGCACGGTGCTGGCGTCCTGCGGCGGCATGGGCGGCAGCTCCATGAACCCGGTCAACTGGGTGACCCCCTACAAGATCGACGTCATCCAGGGCAACTTCGTCTCCAAGGAGCAGGTCGAGCAGCTGAAAGCCGGCATGACGCGCGACCAGGTCAAGGCCACGATGGGCACGCCGCTGATGGCCAGCCTGTTCCACGCCGACCGCTGGGATTACGTTTTCACCCTGAAGCGCCAGGGCGTGGAGCCCCAGTCCTACAAGTACACCGTGTTCTTCAAGAACGACCAGCTGGAACGCTTTGAAGGCGACGCCATGCCGAGCGAGACCGAATTCATCTCCAAGCTGGGCAACCGGCGCAAGCTGGGCGACGTGCCTGTGCTGGAAGCCACCGAAGCGCAGCTAAAGGCCGCCGAAAAACCCAAATCCACCTCGGCCAGCGCTGCGGCGCCCGCCAGCGTACCCGCCGGCACGCCGGCCGCCAGCTACCCTCCCCTCGAAGGCCCGAAACAGTGAGCGGGGCGGCCCTCAACCAGGCCCGCCGTCACCGGGTCGCGGTGGCGGGCGCCAGCGGCCGCATGGGCCAGATGCTGGTCGAAGCCATCGCCGCCAGCACCGACTGCCAGCTGGCCGGCGCGCTTGACCTGGCCTCCAGCCCGGCCGTGGGCACCGATGCCGCCGCGTTCTCGGGCCGCGCCAGCGGCGTACTCATCAACGCCGACATCCGCCAGGGTTTAAAAGACTCCCGCGTGCTGATCGACTTCACCCGCCCCGAAGGCACGCTGGCCCACCTGGCGGCCTGCCGCGAAATGGGTGTCAAGCTGGTCATAGGCACCACGGGTTTCTCGGAGGCGCAGAAAGCAGAAATCGCCGCCGCCGCCAAAGACATCGCCATCGTCATGGCGCCCAACATGAGCGTGGGGGTCAACGTCACGCTCAAGCTGCTCGAGATGGCGGCACAGGCCCTCTCCACCGGCTACGACATTGAAATCGTCGAGGCGCACCACCGCCACAAGGTCGACGCGCCTTCCGGCACCGCACTCAAGATGGGCGAGGTGATCGCCGGCGCGCTGGGCCGTGACCTCAAGGACTGCGGCGTCTATGCGCGCGAAGGCGTGACGGGCGAACGCGATCCCCTGTCCATCGGCTTTTCCGCCGTGCGCGGCGGCGACATCGTCGGCGACCACACCGTGATGTTTCTGGGCACCGGCGAACGCATAGAGATCAGCCACAAGTCGTCCAGCCGCAGCAACTATGCCCAGGGCAGCCTGCGCGCCGCCCGCTTCCTGGACGGCCATGCCACTGGCCTTTTCGACATGTTCGACGTGCTGGGCCTCAAAAAATAAACGCGGCGCAGGCCGCGGCAGCTTCAAAGGTGTAACCGGATGGACTTCTTCAGCCTCATGACCCAAGGCGGTATCGTCAGCCAGCTGGTGGCCATCCTGTTGCTGGGCATGTCGGTCGCGAGTTGGGTCGTGATCCTCTGGAAAACCTGGCTGCTTCGCCGTGCCGGTGGCGACGTCGCGCGCAGCACCGCCGCCTTCTGGCAATCGGCCTCTATCGAACAAGCCCGGGAAAAAGTCACCGCTTTCGACCGCGAAGCCCTGGTGCTGCCGCTGATCGCCGCGACGGCCCTCCCGGCCGGCGGCACGCTGGCCACGGCCGGTGACAAGTCCCAGCAACTGACCCGTGTGCTGCGCGACGCGCTGCACGCCGTGCTGCACAAGCTGCAATTCGGCCAGGTGCTGCTGGCCACGGTCGGCTCCACCGCCCCTTTTGTGGGGCTGCTGGGCACGGTCTGGGGGATTTACCACGCGCTGGTCGGCATCGCTTCGGCCGGCCAGATCACCATCGACAAGGTCTCGGGTCCCGTCGGCGAGGCCCTCATCATGACGGCCGCCGGCCTGGCCGTGGCCATCCCGGCCGTGCTGGCCTACAACATCTTCGGCCGCTACATAGGCCGCATCGAAGCCGACCTTGAAGGCTTCGCCCGCGATTTGCGCGAGCTCCTGGCGCACAAGGCTTGACCATGGCTTTCGGACGCCTTGAACGCACGCCTGGGCCCCAGCCCATGAGCGACATCAACGTCACCCCGCTGGTGGATGTGATGCTGGTGCTGGTGGTCATTTTCATCATCACCGCGCCCCTGCTGGCCAGCAGCATACGGCTGGACCTGCCCAAGACCGACGCCGCCAAACCAGCCGACGCCCCGAAATTCGTCACCCTGGTGGTCGACAAAACCGGCCAGGCCTTCCTGAACGACAAGCCCCTGAACATGGATGAGCTGGCCGGCCGGCTGGCCGAAACCTCCGCCCAGAACCCCGATACCGAGGTCCAGCTGCGGGCCGACGAGGGTGTGCCCTACGGCAAGGTGGTCCAGGTGATGGGCGTGGCGCAAAAAGCCGGGCTCAACCGCATCGGCTTTGTGGCCGACAACCCTTCCGGCCCGGCGGTGAGCCGCTAAGCGGCGCGGATACTGCCCCTGCCCCTAAAATCGGAGATTCGCGGCAATCGGCCGCACGCCCGCGCCGCCGGGCTTTCTCCCTGTTTCCTGTTCCGTTTTCTTTCCGTTTTCCGCTTTCCCGGTTCTCCATGCAAGACAAATACAACCATCTCGACGTTGAGCGCGACGCTCAAGCCCATTGGACCGCCGCCGACGCCTACCGCGTGACGGAAGACGCCGGCCGCAAGAAGTACTACGCCTGCTCCATGCTGCCCTACCCCAGCGGCAAGCTGCACATGGGCCATGTGCGCAACTACACCATCAACGACATGCTCACGCGCCACCTGCGCATGAAGGGCTACAACGTCTTGATGCCCATGGGCTGGGACGCCTTCGGCCTGCCGGCCGAGAACGCCGCCATGAAGAACGGCGTGCCGCCGGCCCAATGGACCTACGACAACATCGCCTACATGAAAAAGCAGATGCAGGCGATGGGGCTGGCCATCGACTGGAGCCGCGAAGTGGCGACCTGCGACCCGGGCTACTACAAGTGGAACCAGTGGCTGTTCCTCAAGATGCTGGAAAAAGGCATCGCCTACCGCA
This sequence comes from Polaromonas sp. P1_G1, assembly GCF_056405595.1. Classification (NCBI taxonomy): domain Bacteria; kingdom Pseudomonadati; phylum Pseudomonadota; class Betaproteobacteria; order Burkholderiales; family Comamonadaceae; genus Polaromonas; species Polaromonas sp. P1_G1. Next base: position 11,596 of record NZ_JBFUBU010000030.1, on the reverse strand, counting down.
AGACGCAGGTCGTGAACTGGGACCCGGTCGACCAGACCGTGCTGGCCAACGAGCAGGTCATCGACGGCAAGGGCTGGCGCACCGGCGCCGTGGTGGAAAAGCGCGAGATCCCCGGCTACTACCTCAAGATCACGGCCTACGCCGAAGAGCTGCTCGACAGCGTCAGCCACAAGCTGCCCGGCTGGCCCGAGCGCGTCAAGCTGATGCAGGAGAACTGGATCGGCAAGAGCGAAGGCGTGCGCTTTGCCTTCACGCACGGCATTCAGGATGCCTCCGGCAAGCTGATCGGCGATGGAAAGATGTACGTCTTCACCACGCGCGCCGACACCATCATGGGCGTGACCTTCTGCGCCGTGGCGCCCGAACACCCGCTGGCCCTGCACGCCGCCGCCTCCAGCCCCACGGTCGCGGCCTTCATCGAAGAAAGCAAGGCCGGCGGCACGACCGAAGCCGAACTCGCCACGCAGGAGAAAAAAGGCGTGCCCACCGGCCTTTTCGTCACGCACCCGCTCACCGGCGGCAAGGTCGAAGTCTGGGTCGGCAACTACGTGCTCATGAGTTACGGCGACGGCGCCGTGATGGGCGTACCCGCGCATGACGAGCGCGACTTCGAGTTCGCCAAAAAATACGGCCTGCCCATCAAGCAGGTGGTCGACGTCAAGGGCCAGGCCTACAGCACCGACGCCTGGGCCGACTGGTACGGCGACAAGCAGCAGGGCGTGACCATCAACTCCGGCAAATACGACGGCCTGGGCTACAAGGCTGCCGTGGACGCCGTTGCTGCCGACCTCGCCGCCAAGGGCCTGGGCGAGAAAAAAACCACCTGGCGCCTGCGCGACTGGGGCGTGAGCCGCCAGCGCTACTGGGGCACGCCSATYCCCATCATCCATTGCGAAGAGCAYGGCGCCGTGCCGGTGCCCGAAAAAGACCTGCCCGTGGTGCTGCCGCAGGACTGCGTGCCCGACGGCTCCGGCAACCCGCTGCACAAGCACGCGGGCTTCCACGCCGGCGTGGTCTGCCCCGTCTGCGGCAAACCCGGCCGCCGCGAGACCGACACCATGGACACCTTTGTCGACTCGTCCTGGTACTTCATGCGCTACTGCGACCCGAAGAACGGCGAGAAGATGGTGGCCGAAGGCGCCAATTACTGGATGCCCATGGACCAGTACATAGGCGGCATCGAACACGCCATCCTGCACCTGCTGTATGCGCGTTTCTGGACCAAGGTCATGCGCGACCTGGGCCTGGTGACGGTCGACGAGCCCTTCACCAAGCTGCTGACGCAGGGCATGGTGCTCAACGAGGCTTTTTCGCGCACCACCACCGGCAAGCAGTATTTCTGGGCGCACGAACTCGACATCGTGCGCGACGAACACGCCAAGGTGATCTCCGCCACCGCCAAGGCCGACGGCCTGCCGGTGCCCTATGAGGGCTGGACCACCATGTCCAAGTCCAAGAACAACGGCGTGGATCCGCAGGACCTGATCGAGAAGTACGGCGCGGACACCGCCCGGCTCTACACCATGTTCACCGCGCCGCCCGACACCACGCTTGAATGGAACGATGCCGCGCTGGAAGGTTCTTACCGCTTCCTGCGCCGCGTCTGGAATTTCGGCGTCAAGCTCGGCGCCGGCAAACAGCCCGAAGGCGGCGCGCCCGCGTTCGACAAGGACACCAAGGCCTTGCGCCTGGAAATCCACACGGTGCTCAAGCAGATCGACTACGACTACCAGCGCATGCAGTACAACACCGTGGTGTCGGGCAACATGAAGCTGCTCAACGCACTGGAAGACTTCAAGGGTGCGGCATCGGCCGGCTCCGACGCCGCGCTGCGCGAAGGTTTCGGCATCCTGCTGCGCTGCCTGTACCCGGCAACACCTCACCTGGCGCACGCGTTGTGGTCGCAGCTCGGTTATGCCGCGCAACACGGCGAGTTGCTCGACGCCCCCTGGCCCCAGGTGGATGCCGCCGCGTTGCAGCAGGACGAGATCGAACTGGTGCTGCAGATCAACGGCAAGCTGCGCGGCGCCGTCACGGTGCCGGCCGGCGCCGACAAGGCCGCCATCGAGGCGGCCGCGCTGGCGTCGGAAGCTTTCACCAAACAGGCCGCGGGCGCGCCCGCCAAAAAGGTGATCGTGGTCCCCGGCCGGTTGGTCAACATCGTCATCTGAGACCGTTTCAACGAAGAGAAGGCAAGCCATGCAGCGTCGCGCATTCCTCTCCCTGTCGGCAACCGCCGCCGCCCTGAGCCTCAGCGGCTGCGGCTTCGCGCTGCGCAAGGCGCCCAATTTCGCCTTCAGCACGCTGTACTCTTCCCTGGGTGAAAGCTCACCGCTGGGCGTGGAACTCAGGCGCTCGCTGCAGTCCACCCGCAAGGTGGAAGTGATCTCCGACCCTCGCCGCCTCAACGAAGCGCAGGTGGTTCTCGACGTGCTGGGCGACCAGCGCGAAAAAGTGGTGCTCAGCACCAACGCCTCGGGCCAGGTACGCGAGTTCCAGCTGCGGCTGCGCTTTCGCTTCAGGCTGCGCACGCTCGCGGGCAAGGAGTTGATTCCCGACACCGAAATCCTGCAGCAGCGCGACATCAGCTTCAACGAATCCGCCGTCCTGGCCAAGGAAGCCGAAGAGGCCCTGCTTTACCGCGACATGCAGGGTGACGTGGTCCAGCAAATCATGCGCCGCCTGGCGGCCGTGACCGAGCTGTAGGCCGGGCCCGCGGGCATCACGCCCGAATCAGGCCCGCATCAGCGTGCTCTTGCCGAACAGGCTCTCGATCAGGTCCACCGCGACCTCGGCCGTGCCGTTGCGCACGTCCAGCGCGGGGTTGAGCTCCATTACGTCGAGCGAGCCCAGCAGGCCGGTGTCGGCGATCATCTCCATGCACAGCTGGGCCTCGCGGTAGGTCGGGCCGCCCTTGATGGCGGTGTCCACACCCGGCGCGATGGAGGGATCGAGGAAGTCCACGTCGAAACTCACGTGCAAATGGGTGTCGGCATCCATGCCGGCCAGCGCTTTTTCCATGGTGTGGCGCATGCCCATCTCGTCGATGTAGCGCATGTCGAACACCTCCAGCCCCTGCTGGCGCACAAAGCGTTTTTCGCCTTCGTCCACGCTGCGGATGCCGATCTGCCTGATGGCCGAGGGGCTCATGGCCGGCGTTGTGCCGCCTATGCCGGTGAGCTCGGCCGGGCCGTGGCCGCAGAGCACCGCCACCGGCATGCCGTGCACATTGCCGGTGGGCGTGAGGGCATTGGTGTTGAAGTCGGTGTGCGCGTCCAGCCAGAGCACCCGCAGTTTCTTGCCGGTGGCGCGGCAGTGCCGCGCCACCGCGCTGATGGAACCTATGCCCAGGCAATGGTCACCGCCCAGCAGGATGGGCAGGCGGCCGGCGGCCAGGCTCTGGTACATGGCTTCATGCACGGCCTTGTTCCAGTCGACCACTTCATCCAGGTGCCTGTAACCGTCGGCTGGCGGCAACCAGGGGTTGGTCGGGCCGGCCAGGTTGCCGGTGTCGGCGACCTCCAGGCCGCGCGCCTGCAGCGCTTCGCGTATGCCGGCCACACGCAGGGCCTCGGGGCCCATGGAAGCGCCGCGGCTGCCCGCGCCTATGTCGGTGGGCGCGCCTATCAGGTCAACGGGGATGCTCATCAACGTGCCATTTCGGGGGTGGAGTCCAGACGGGTAGCCTTGACTGTACGGGCTGCGGCCGGCGCCAGCAAGCCGAACAGGTCCTTGGGGTTGTCCAGGTGCGGCACCAGGTCGATCTGCCGGCGGTTGGCCGCGTCGGCCAGCTGCAGCTTGTGCAGGTAGCGCAGGGCCGAATAGTCCTCCAGCGCGAAGCCGACCGAATCGAAAATCGTGACCTCAAGAGGCGACGCACGCCCCACGGCCGTGCCCTTGAGCACGTCGGCGAACTCGGCCACCTTGAAATCCTCGGCCATCTGCTGGATCTCGCCCTCGATGCGTGACTGCGGCTCGAACTCGACCACCACACGCGCGTCGGGGCGCAGCAGGATGTCGGCATGCAGCTCAGTCTTGCCCGGGCAGTCGCCGCCCACGGCGTTCAGGTGCATGCCGGGTTTGATCATCTCCGGTGTCAGGATGACGGCGTTGCGCTTGTCGGCGGTGATGGTGGTCACGATGTCGGCTCCTTGCACGGCCTCGGCGGCGGATTGGCAAATCACCACACGCAGGTCGCTCAGCCCCATCGCATGCAGGTTACGGGCCAGTTTGTCGCTGGCCGCGGCGTCGATGTCGAAAAGCCGCATCTCGCGTATGCCCAGCATGTGGTGAAAGGCGATCGCCTGGAATTCGCTTTGCGCGCCGTTGCCGATGATGGCCATGACGCGGCTGTCCGGCCTGGCCATCCATTTGGCGGCCAGTGCCGAGGTGGCGGCGGTGCGCAGCGCGGTGGTGATGGTGAGTTCGGACAGCAACAAGGGGTAGCCGGTGTCCACGTCGGCCAGCACACCGAAGGCCGTGACCGTGAGCAGGCCCAGCTCGGTGTTCTTCGGATGGCCGTTAACGTACTTGAAGGAATACTGGTGGCCGTCGCTGGTCGGCATCAACTCGATCACGCCGTCGGGCGAATGGATGGCGTGGCGCGCCGACTTGTCGAAATCGTTCCAGCGCCGGTAATCGTGCTCGATTTCGCCGGCCAGGCCCTCGATGAAGGCGGCGGCGCCGCGTTGGCGCACGATTTTCTGGATGCTCTCAATGCCAATGTAGTCAACCATGATGGGGCTCCCGGTCCTTGTGTTGATTTCCATTGTCCGCAGTGCTTGTGCCAAATAAAAGTCAGTAAGTTGATCAGATTTATCCATTGTTTGAACAAATAGCCAACTTAAATTGGCGTTATGCCAATAAAATGCGCGCATGGATGATACCGACCGCCAACTGCTGTCCCTGCTGCGCGACAACGCCCGGGCCTCCGTCGCCTCGCTGGCCAAGGTCTTGCGCGTCTCGCGCGGTACGGTGCAGAACCGGCTGGCCCGGCTGGAGGCCGACGGCACCATCACCGGCTACACGGTGCGCCTCAAACCCCAGGCCGAAGGCCACCGCATACGCGCCTTCATGACGGTGGCGGTGGAAGGCAACCGCACGGCGGCCGTGCTGGCGGCCCTGCGCGGCGACCCGGCCGTGAGCGCGCTGCACACCACCAACGGCCGCTGGGACATGGTGGCCGAGCTGCAGGCCGACAGCCTGGAAGCCTTTGACAGCGTGCTGAGCCGCATACGCCTGCTTGAAGGCATCGCCAACACCGAAACCAGCCTGCTGCTGTCGACCAGCAAGCTTTGACACCGCTAAACTCCCTCCCATGAATCTGGCCCCCGCCCAACTCCAGGAACACCTCAAGCGCGGCTTGAAGAGCCTGTACACCCTGCACGGCGACGAGCCCCTGCTGGTGCAGGAGTTCGCCGACGCGCTGCGCGCCTCGGCGCGCGCCCAGGGCTACACCGAACGCACGGTGCACACCGTGGCCGGCGCGCATTTCGACTGGAGCGAGGTGCTGGCCAGCGGCGGTTCGCTGAGCCTGTTCGCCGACAAGCAGATTGTGGAAATCCGCATCCCCAGCGGCAAGCCCGGCAAGGACGGCTCGGTCGCGCTGCAGCAGATCGCCGAACGCGCGCAAGGCGACGACAGCACCCTCACTTTGGTCATGCTGCCGCGGCTGGACAGCATGACGGCCAAGGGCGCGTGGTTCGGCGCGCTGGAAAGTTTCGGCGTCACCGTCAAGTTCGACCCCATCGACAGGCGCAACCTGCCGCAGTGGATCGCCCAGCGCCTGCAGCAGCAAGGCCAGCGCGTGGCCGCCGGTGAGGAAGGCCAGCGCACGCTTCAGTTTTTCGCCGACCGCGTCGAGGGCAATCTGCTAGCCGCGCACCAGGAAATCCAGAAGCTGGGCCTGCTCTACCCGGCCCAGTCCGGCGGCAGCGACGGCGTCCTCAGCTTCGACCAGGTCGAAAACGCCGTGCTCAACGTGGCGCGCTATGACGTCTTCAAGCTGTCTGAAGCCGTGCTGGGCGGCCAGTCGGTGCGCGTGGCGCGCATGCTGGACGGCCTGCAGTCTGAAGGCGAATCCGAGGTGCTGGTGCACTGGGCGCTGGCCGAGGACATCCGCAGCATGAAGCGCGTGAAAGATGCCATCAGTGCAGGCCGGCCCATGCCCATGGCGCTGCGCGAAAACCGCGTCTGGGGCGTCAAGGAAAAACTGTTCGAACGCGTGCTGCCGCAGATCGGCGACACCACCCTGGCCAACCTGCTGCACGCCGCCCACAAGGTCGACGGCATCGTCAAGGGCCTGAAACAGCCCGACTGGCCCGCCGACGGCTGGCAGGCCCTGCACCGCCTGGCCGGCATGGTGTGTGAGCAATGCGCCTTGCAGGGACGTACCCGGCAGGCATAGCCCCCGGCTCCGTGGGCGCCCTCCGGCGGGCCTAAAATGGACCGGATGAACGCGCCCGACCTCCAAAAAGCCCTTTCTTCTTCCAGCGACCTCGCCAGCGACGTCCCGCGCTTGATGGAATTGCTGGGGTCCCGAGCCAAAGCGGCGTCGGCCGAACTGGCGCGCGCGCCGGCGGCCGTCAAGAACAAGGCCTTGCTGGGCCTGGCCAAGGCGCTGCGCAAAAACGTCGCGTCACTTGAAGCCGCCAACCAGCGCGACCTGGAGCGCGCCCAGGCCGCGGGCCTGGCCGGCCCCCTGCTGGACCGGCTCAAACTCACTCCCAAGATCATTGACACCGTGGCCCAGGGCTGCGAACAGCTGGCCGCCATGGCCGACGTGATCGGCGGCATCATCGGCATGAAAGAGCAGCCCAGCGGCATACGCGTGGGCCAGATGCGCGTGCCCATCGGCGTGTTCGGCATGATTTACGAAAGCCGGCCCAACGTGACGATTGAAGCCGCGTCACTGGCCATCAAGAGCGGCAACGCCTGCATWCTGCGCGGCGGCTCSGARGCGATYGAMTCSAACAAGGCGCTGGCYRMGCTGGTGCAGCAGGCCCTGGCCGACGCCGGCCTGCCGCCCGATGGCGTGCTGCTGGTGCCCACCACCGACCGCGAAGCGGTGGGCCACCTGATCGCCATGCCGCAATATGTGGACGTCATCATCCCGCGCGGCGGCAAGGGCCTGATAGAACGCATCAGCCGCGACGCCAAGGTCCCGGTCATCAAGCACCTGGACGGCAACTGCCATGTCTATGTCGACGACCCCTGCGACCTGGAGATGGCCGTGAACGTGGCCGACAACGCCAAAACCCAAAAATACAGCCCCTGCAATGCCAGCGAAGGTTTGCTGGTGGCGCGCGGCGTGGCCGCCGCTTTCCTGCCGAAGATCGGCGCGATTTACGCCGCGAAAGGCGTGGAAATGCGCTGCGACCCGGAGGCGCTGGCCATCCTGTCCGGCATCAAAGGCGCCAACACCACGGCCGCCAGCGAGCAGGACTGGTACGAGGAATACCTGGCGCCCATCATCAGCATCAAGGTGGTGGACGGCATTGATGAAGCCATCGCCCACATCAACCACTATTCCAGCCACCACACCGACGCCATCCTCACGCGCGACCACATGCATGCCCAGCGTTTCATGCGCGAGGTGGATTCAGCCAGCGTCATGGTGAATGCGAGCACCCGCTTCGCCGATGGCTTCGAGTTCGGGCTGGGCGCCGAAATCGGCATCAGCACCGACAAGTTCCATGCGCGCGGGCCGGTCGGCATCGAGGGACTCACGTCCCTCAAATATGTGGTGCTGGGGCAGGGCGAAGTGCGCACCTGAGGGCATGCCGGGCCGCGATGTGGGCCCACGGATTTTTGGATGGCTTAGGCGGCGTTACCCCTTGTAACCCCGCTTCTCCATCCCAATATCCCTAAAATTCGGTCAGCTATAACCGAAGCAAATAACAGAATCCCCCTATCGAAAGTGGCCGAATGGTTCCGCACCTCRTYACCGCCCTGAMSGGCCCCATCAAYGAACTCGARCAACGSGTYCTGGACTCCAYSCCCGCSATCGAGCGCTGGTTYCGSCTGGAGTGGATGGAGCACACGCCRCCSTTCTACAGCTCGGTCGACATCCGCAACGCGGGCTTCAAGCTGGCCCCGGTGGACACCAACCTCTACCCCGGCGGCTGGAACAACTTGACGCCCGAGATGCTGCCGCTGGCGGTGCAGGCCGCCATGGCCGCGATCGAGAAGATCTGCCCGGAAGCGCGCAACCTGCTGGTCGTGCCCGAGAACCACACGCGCAACAGCTTTTACCTGTCCAACGTGCTGCAGCTCAAGCGCATCTTCCACCAGGCGGGCCTGAACGTGCGTTTCGGCTCGCTGAGCGCCGACATCAAGGAACCCACCACCTTGAACCTGCCGACCGGCGAGACCATCACGATAGAGCCGCTGATCCGCACCGACCGGCGCCTGGGCCTGAAGGATTTCGACCCCTGCACCATCCTGCTGAACAACGACCTGTCGGCCGGCATCCCCGGCATCCTGGAAGACATCAACGAGCAGTACCTGTTGCCGCCGCTGCACGCAGGCTGGTCGGTGCGCCGCAAGTCGCACCACTTCAAGGCCTATGAAGAAATTTCCAAGCGCTTCGGCAAGCTGCTGGGCATAGACCCCTGGCTGATCAACCCGATGTTCGCGCAATGCGGCGAAGTCAACTTCGCCGAGAACACCGGCATGGAGTGCCTGACCACCAACGTCGACGCGCTGCTGACCAAAATCAAGCGCAAGTACAAGGAATACGGCATCAACGAAAAGCCTTTTGTCGTCGTCAAGGCCGACAACGGCACCTACGGCATGGGCATCATGACGGTGCGCGACGTGAAAGACCTCGAAGCGCTGAACCGCAAGACCAAGAACAAGATGAGCACCACCAAGGACGGCCAGGCGCTGTCCGAAGTGATCATCCAGGAAGGCGTGCTAACCAACGAGCGCGTCAACGATGCCGTGGCCGAACCCGTGGTCTACATGATGGACCGCTACGTCGTCGGCGGCTTCTACCGCGTGCATGCCGAGCGCGGCGTGGACGAGAACCTCAACGCGCCCGGCGCCAGCTTTGTGCCGCTGGCCTTCGCCGACAGCGGCCGCCTGCCGCAGCCCGGCGAAAAGCCCGGCTCCAGCAACCCCAACCGCTTCTATATGTATGGCGTGATCGCGCGGCTGGCCATGCTGGCCGCGAGTTACGAGCTCGAAGCGACCGATCCGGACGCCGAGGTTTACGACTGAAAAAGCCCCACAAGGGGCTTTTTTCATGGTCACTTCGGTTTTGGCCTGTTGGGCTGGGCATGGCGCACTCTTAAATAGATAGCATTAACCGGCAAGGGGCAAGCCGCCGGCTTTGGTCATCCATTTGGCTACTCTGTTACAAGTTGTTGCGGTGCAACAAAACCGGGATTAGTTGGATTTAGGCATGCCCGCCCACTTGCAAGCCCGGCACCTGGGCGCAAAATAGCACTCCCAAAGGTAACCATTCCCGCCGCTTTGGACCCGCTCGAACGGGCCAGGCGCAAAGACGGGAAGTTTTTGTGTCCAGTAAAAAATCATCCCTCGCGGCGCTCACCCTGGGCGCCATCGGTGTCGTCTACGGCGACATCGGAACCAGCGTCCTGTATGCCGTCAAGGAAGTTTTCGGTTCCGGGCACGTCCCCTTCACCCCCGACAACGTCTACGGCATCCTGTCCATCTTCTTCTGGACGCTGACCGTCATTGTTTCCATCAAGTACGTGGCACTCGTGCTGCGTGCCGACAACAACGGCGAAGGCGGCCTGATCGCCATGCTGGCGCTGGCGTCCACCGCGGTGAAAGACAAGCCCCAGCTGCGCAAGACCCTGCTGGTCGTCGGCATCTTCGGCACCTCGCTGTTTTACGGCGACGGCGTCATCACACCGGCGATTTCAGTGCTGTCGGCCGTCGAGGGCCTGGAAGTCGTCTCGCCGGCCTTCAAGCAAGGCGTGATCCCGATCACACTGGTGATCCTTTTTGCCCTCTTCGCGGTACAAAAGCACGGTACAGCCGGCATTGGCAAATTTTTCGGGCCGATCACACTGGTCTGGTTCGGCGTGCTGGCGCTGCTGGGCATTTCGCAGATCGCGACCAATCCCCATATCCTGGTGGCGTTGAGCCCGCATTACGCCCTGATGTTCATGTGGGCCAACCCCGGCACCACCTTCATCATCCTGGGCGCCGTGGTGCTGTGCGTGACCGGCGCCGAGGCGCTGTACGCCGACCTCGGCCACTTCGGCAAGAAGCCGATACGCCTGGCCTGGTTCTCGGTGGTCATGCCCTCGCTGGTGCTCAACTACTTCGGCCAGGGCGCCCTGCTGATCAGCAACCCCGCCGCCGTGAAGAACCCCTTCTTCCTGATGGCGCCCGAGTGGGCGCTGCTGCCGCTGGTGGGCCTGGCCACCATGGCCACGGTGATCGCCTCCCAGGCCCTGATCACCGGCGCCTTCAGCGTGACCAAGCAGGCCATCCAGATGGGCTATCTGCCGCGCCTGAACATCCAGCACACCAGCGTGCGCGACACCGGCCAGATCTACATGCCTTTCGTCAATTGGGGCCTGTTCATCACCATCGTGCTCGCGGTGGTGATGTTCCGCTCGTCCAGCAACCTGGCGGCCGCCTACGGCATCGCGGTCTGCACCGACATGCTGATCACCACCATCCTGACCTTCTACGTGATCCGTTACGGCTGGAAGTACCCGCTGAGCCTGTGCATTGCGGCCACCGGTGTTTTCTTTGTCGTCGACTTCGCCTTCTTCGCCTCCAACCTCATGAAGCTGTTCGCCGGCGGCTGGTTCCCGCTGGTGATCGGCGGCGCGGTCTTCACGCTGATGATCACCTGGAAGGAAGGCCGCCACCTGCTCAACGAAAAGCTGCGCGCCGACGCGATCGACCTGCCCAGCTTCCTGGACGCCGTTTTTGTCAGCCCGCCGGCCCGTGTCGAAGGCACGGCCGTGTTCCTGACCGCCGAACCCGGCAGCGTGCCCAACGCGCTGCTGCACAACCTCAAGCACAACAAGGTGCTGCACGAGCAGAACCTGTTCGTGACCGTGCGCAACCACGAGATCCCCTGGATAGGCATGAACAAGCGCCTGGAGATCCACGCGCTGGGGCATGACTGCTGGCAGGTCAATGTGCACTACGGTTTCAAGAACGACCTGGACCTGCCCAAGGCCCTGCAGCAGATCAAGGGCCGCGGCTGCGAGCTGGAGTCCATGACCACCAGCTACTTCCTGTCCCGCGACACGGTGATCCCGACGATTGGTAGCGGCATGGCGCCTTGGCGCGAGAAGCTGTTTGCGCAGATGCACCATAACGCGAGTGGAGCTGCGGATTTTTTGAATTTGCCTAATAACTCTGTTGTGGAGTTGGGTAGCAAAATTGAGATTTAAGAGCGGGTCTTGCTCCGGCTTGCGCGCTTTCCCTCTCTCCGTCTTCTGCTCAGACCTGCTGGCCGGGGGTAGCCCGGCGGCTACTCACTTTTCTTTTGCTTCGCCAAAAGAAAAGTAAGCAAAAGAAAAGGCGACCCTGGTTGCTGCGTCCCTTCGCTGCGCTACGGGCAACCTGCGGTGCTCGGTTCAGGCGGGGTCTCGCTAAA